>USNX01000021.1 GCA_900556205.1 uncultured Collinsella sp. | reverse complement strand
GTATTAGCGCCGCGCTCAACGGTTTAGAGCCCTGCGCGCACTCGCGGGTGCCCGGGTAGCGTTGCACGCGCGGTAGCGCACGCCCGAGCCGCCGCGCGCCTCGATCTCGAGCCAGCCCTCGCCGTCCGACTCCCGTCCGAAGAAGATCAGCTGGAGCTCTCGGACATTGCCCCTGTCGTCCGCCGCATCCACCAGGTAGACGTAGTTCGCCCCCGCCCCGGTGGCGTCGGCGTAGGAGCTCGCGTGGCTGCCGGGCTCGGGCGCGGGCGCCCACATGGTGATCTCAGGGTTGGGCAGCACGCGGTCGGCGATCGAGCGCAGCACCGACCCCCAACCGGCGTCGAGCAGGGCATTCCCGCCCAGAACGAGCGCTGCGGAGAGGAGGACGAGCACGGCGGCGAGCGGCCTCCTACGCATCTGCCCTCCCGTCCTCGAAGCGGCAGAACCAGGCGAGAAGGACGGCGTCGGCTGCCAGGGTGAGCACGAGGCTAGCGAGCGCAGTCGTGAGGAGAGGGCCCGCCGCGCGTGCGGCGTCGATGAAGGCCTCCACCCCGAGCGACCCCAGGCGCGCGGGCCAGGCGAGCGGCACCCAGCTCAGGGGGGTCGCCAGGGCACCGGTGAGCTCGCCGGTCATGAGGCCGTGCGCAAGTCCGCCCACTGAGAAGAACGCGAGGAGCACCCCCGCCGCGCCGGCGCCGATGGCGGCGTTGCGGCCGAGGCGAAGGGCCACGCCGAGCCCCAGCGCGTAGAGGGGCAGGCTGCCGAGCACGATGCCCGCCCAGGCGGCCGCAAGCGGAGCGGGCCCGATCGGCAGGCGCCCGGCGACGGCGAGCACGGCCCCGAACACGCCGAGCGCCACGGCCAGCGCGCCCGCGCCGAGCGCCGCAAGGGCGAGCAGCTTCGCCGCGACGGCGCGCCCGCGCGAGGGGACCGCCGTGAGGTTGGCGAGGCGCCCGGCAGCGCGCTCCTCGTCCACGGCGAGCCCGCAGACGATGGCGGACATGAGCGGCATGAGGGCGCCGAGGAACTGGGCGTAGGCGTCCGCGCCCAGCGCCGGGTCCCATCGGGCTACGGAGAAGTACTCGCCGCAGGCAAGACCGGCCGCCAGGCCGCAGACGAGGTGCACCGCCGTGAGCGGGGAGCGAGCCAGGCGCAGGGCCTCGGAGAGCAGGGCCCGCGGGAGAGTCATGCGCGGCGTCGGGTCGGAGAGTCGTGTCATGGCCATCACCTCTCCTCGGAGCGCGCGAACCAGGCCGCGCCCGCCGCCGTGAGCGCGGCGAACGCGAGCGCGCAGACCGCAAGGCCCGCCAGTGTGAGCATGCCGTCCGCCGTGAGCGCCCCGCCGAGCGCCATGTCCGCCGCGAGTGGCTCGCCGCTCGGCAGCACGGGGATGAAGCTCGTGGGGATGACCATGCTCGCCGACGGCGGAAAGAGCTGCGGCAGCGGCATCAGCGACCAGGCGAACCCACCCACGAGCTGCGCGGCGAGCGGGCAGAAGATGCCCGCGAGCATGCCGAGCCGCGCCGTGAGGAAGAGCCCCGCGGGGATCATCCACGCCGCGGTCACCGTGTTGGCGAGCGCGCAGAGGAGCATCGTGAGCGTGCCCGCGGCCGTGAGGCCCTGCGAGGAGAACGCCGATCCCGCGAGGTAGATGCCGAAGACCACGAGGTTCGAGAGCGTGCAGAGCGCGAGGCACCAGAGCGCCTTGGCCCACCAGGCGCGCCCGAGCGGGAAGCCCAGGCCCAGAAGCCCCCGCATCCGCGTGCGCGCATCCGCCCGCGCGACGCACGCCACCACGAGCGAGAGAGACACGGGCAGGAAGAGCGCGTACCAGTAGTTCCACGCGCTGAAGATCTGCACGCCCCGGTAGGGCATCGCGCCGAGCAGCGGCATCGGCAGCGCCATGAGCACGGCCAGGCGAACCGGTGCCGCGTGGCGCGACTTCAGGGCCTCGGCGCGCAGGCCCGCGAGCAGGCCGCCCCTCTCGCCCGTCATGCCGCCACCTCCCCGCGCGCTCGTCGCCCTTCCCGGCAGACGCTCATGAAGAGTTCCTCGAGGTCCTGCCCGGGCCGAAGAGCATCCTCGTAGGCGAGGCGCCCCCCGCAGATGATGCCGATGGTGTCCGCCATCTGCTGCACCTCGGAGAGGATGTGGCTCGAGACGATCACCGTCGTGCCTGCCGCCGCGAAGCCGCGGATCTGGTCGCGCAGCTCCTCGATGCCGATGGGGTCGAGGCCGTTGGTGGGCTCGTCGAGCACGAGCAGGCGTGGCCGGGCGATCAGCGCCAGCGCGAGCCCCAGGCGCTGCCGCATGCCCATCGAGAAACGCCCGGCGCGCTTCTTCCCGGTGTCCGCGAGGTCCACGGCGGCGAGTACCTCATCTACGCGGCTCTCGGGAAGGCCCAGCAGCGTGGTGCGCACGCGCAGGTTCTCGCGCGCGGTGAGGTTGGGGTAGAGCGGCGCCTCCTCGATGAGGCTGCCGATTGCATAGAGGTCCTCGCGGCGCCAGGCGTGCCCGGCAAAGAGGATCTCCCCGGCCGTCGGCCGCAGCATCCCGCAGATCATCTTGAGCGTTGTCGACTTGCCGGCGCCGTTGGGACCGAGCAGCCCGTACACCTCGCCCTCGCGGATATGAAGGCTCACGTCGGCCACGGCGTCCTGCGCCTGGTCGCCGCGGCCGAAGCGCTTGGTGAGCCCGCGCGTCTCGAGCATGTAACCCATGGGTTTATCCTTTCTCTACCGGGCGCGCGGGCCGAGTCACCGTACCCGCGTGCCTTAACTTTCGGGTTCACCATCCATGGTGGGGCGCGTTTCTAACGAAGCCGTAACGACCGTTGGGCTCTTTTGACGCCAGCCAATTTCGACCCGCACGCATTTGCTTAAAGCAACAACTTTCCCGATCGATGTAATCACCGAATCAAAACGTGTAAACCAGCCACCAAAGAAGCCGAAAAATGTCGCTTTTGGAGGCTGATGTACACAAATGCAGAATCCAGCGCAGCCCAGAGGCGCCCTCCACATGTCTGGACTCTCTATGGCTGCGCTGGATAGACATCGCCGGAACGGGTATAGTATCGAAAGTTTTGTCGTTAACCAGCGGGGGAGTCCTGTGGGCATCAAAAAGAAGATCAAAAAGGAGCTTATCGGCACTTCCGATTACCCGTCGAATAAGATCTTTACGATCTCCAATTTCATCACCTTTACGCGCCTGATCCTCACCCTGGTATTTCTGTACCTGTTTGTGACGGATAACAACCGCGTCATCGCCATCGCAATCTACGCCGTTGCCGCCTCCACCGACTGGATGGACGGCCAGATCGCCCGCATGACTAAGACGGTCTCGTGGCTCGGCAAGGTCATGGATCCCATTTGCGACCGTGCGCTGCTGTTCACCGGCGTACTTGGACTGGTGGTTCGCGGAGAGCTGCCCATCTGGGTCTGCGTGCTCATTATTGGCCGCGACATCTATCTAGGCATCGGCACGCTTATCGTTCGTCATTATCACCGTCGACCCATCGATGTCGTCTTTCCCGGAAAGATTGCCACTGCGCTGCTCATGACCGGCTTCTCGCTCATGCTGCTCGGTTTCCCCGTTATTGACGGCCTGCATCTTTTACCTTCAACCCTTAAGGCCTTCCCGGGCCTCAACGGAAGCTCGGTGCCCCTCGGCATCTTCTTTGTGTACGGCGGCGTGATCTTCTCCATGCTCACGGCTGTCATCTACTCCATTAAGGGCGGAGTGGCCATTAAACAGGCTCTCGCGCATCCCGAGGACGAGGACATCGACTTTCTGAACCCTGAAATCGAAGACTGATTCGTTGGGGTATGATTACGTACGGTTCATTATTTGCGGCACGTCCGCGATAAGTTAGGGGTTGTCATGGACAACATGGTTAACAATATGCCTCAGAATGATAAGACTGCTGACGCCACCTGCGTATTCCGCGTGCCTTCAAGCGACGTCACCGTTCCCGACCTCATGGCCAACGTGCGCATCACCGCCCCCGTTCTGTCCATCGTCAAGGGTCCGCAGACGGGTGCCGCTTTTGAGCTCGAGGACGACGTGACCACCATCGGCCGCGATCCTGCAAACGGCATCTTCCTCAACGACATGACTGTTTCGCGCAGCCACGCGCGCATTATTCGCGAGGGCCTCGGCGCTCGCATCGAGGACTTGGGATCGCTCAATGGCACCTGGGTCGACGGTGCCATCGTCAATGCAGCCCCGCTGCACGACGGTTCTTCCGTCCAGATCGGTACGTTTACGCTCATCTACCACGAGAGCACGCCGGAGCGCATCGAAACCGGTGAGTAGGGCATGGCCGAACGCAACTATCTGAGTATCGGCCAAGTCGTCAACCTACTTCGAGGCGCATACCCCGATCTTTCGAACTCAAAAATTAGATTTCTAGAGGATGAGGGGCTCATTACCCCTCATCGTACGCCTAAGGGATACCGTCAGTACTCTAAGGAGGACGTTGATCGCCTGGAGGTCATCCTGCACTTGCAGAAGACCCGCTATATGCCGCTCAACGTGATTAAGCAGCGCTTGGAAAACGCCACGGACCTGTCAACGCTCGCCTACGAGGTGGGCTTGCTATCCGATGTTCCGCTCAAGACGGAGCCCAAGGAGACTAAGCAAAAGCTGCATCCCATCGAGACCATTCCCGATATGTTGGGCGTCGAGATTTCATTTATCCGCTCGCTCGCCGAGAACGACCTCATTCGCGTCATCAAGAGTCCGCAGAATCGCGAGCTTGTCGATGGCCGCGATTTTCCGATCATCCGCTACTGCTCCGAGCTGTCACGCTTCCATATCGAGCCGCGCAACCTGCGTCAGTACGTGTCTTCCGCCAACCGCGAGTCCTCGATGTTTGAGCAGGTGCTCGTGAGCATGCTCGGCATGGATACCTCCGATGACGAGCGCGATGCCAAGCTCGAGCGTGCGTTTAAGAAGCTTCACGACCTGACGGAAGGTGTGCACACTGCGCTGCTCAAGAACCGCGTTTTTGAGTCGCTCAACGCCGTGGTCGAGGACGCCGACATCGATGCACTCGATGAGGAAATCACTCGCTCCGAGTCCACCAAGGCCAAAAACGAAGAGGCAGACGCGCCGGCTTCGCACGAGGATTCTCTCGTAAAGCCGCTCAAGGTCGTCGCCCCTTCGCACTCCGGCACCGCCACCGCGGCCAAATAACCTCTGCCGCTTATCCGGCAACCCATTGAAAGGTCCTGAAATGTACGACTTCGAATCTCAAATCGTCGACATCCCCGACTACCCCGAGCCCGGAGTCATCTTTAAGGACATCACGCCGCTCTTTGGCAATCCCGAGGCGCTCAAAGCCATGACCGATTCCCTCGCCGAGCACTTTGCCGGCATGGGAATCACCAAGGTCGTGGGTCCCGAGGCTCGCGGCTTTATGGTTGGCGTACCGGTGGCTGTAGCCCTTGGCGCCGGCTTTGTTCCCGCACGTAAACCGGGCAAGCTGCCGCGCGAGACCGTAAGCCAGAGCTACGAGCTCGAGTACGGCACCGATTCAATTGAGATCCATGCCGACGCTATCAGCTCTAAAGATACCGTGTTGATTCTGGACGACTTAGTCGCGACGGGCGGAACCGTCGAGGCAACAGGTAAACTGGTGCGAGATATGGGCGCAAAGCTTGTCGGTTACGGTTGTATCCTTGAGCTTGCGTTTCTCGACCCGCGCGAGAAGCTCACGCCGTCTGATGACGATGTGGAGCTCTTTAGCCTGGTGACGGTGGACTAGCCGTTACCCTTAGTTACTGGAAAGGAAGCTACATGCGCACAGCAAACACGCATAAAAACATGGCACGCTGCGCTGCTACGGCAACCCTCGCTTGTGTTTTGGGCTTGGGCCTCGCGGCTCCTGCCTACGCCGATACCGCATCCGACCTTGCCGCTGCTCGTACTAAGCTCGAGCAGATCGGTACCCAAACCCAGCAGATTTACGATGAGCTCGCCACACAAACGCAGGCGCTCGATCAGACTGCCGGCGAGATCACGCAAAAGCAGCAGGAGATCGCCGATGGTCAGTCCAAGCTCTCGACCTATGTCGCCGGCGAGTACAAAACCGGCGGCCTGAGCCTACTTCAGGTTCTGACGGGTGTCGATGACCTGAGCGATATGCTCAACCGTCTGTTCTACTACGGCAAAGTTTCCGATAAGCAGGCTCAGACCATTCAAGAGGTCAAGGAGCTTAAGCAGCAGCTCACCGATAAGCAGGCCGAGCAGGAGAAGAACGTCGCCGCCACGCAAAAGAAGGTCGACGAGCTTAACGCTCAGCAGGCTGAAGCCCAGAACGTCGTAAACTCCCTGGATTCGCAGCTGCAGGCCGAGCTTACCGCCGAGGCCGAGGCCAACGCCGCACTGCAGGCCGGCATCAACGCTAGTACCGCCGAGAAGGCCACGGTGAGCAACGAGACTGCCGGTACGACCGAGAACACCAACAACGGTGGCCAGACCAGCAATAACAACAACCAGGGCGGCAACACTCCGGCTCCTACGCCGACACCTGCTCCGACGCCGCAGCCCTCCACGCCTGCTCCGGCTCCGACGCCTTCTGCTCCGAGCCAGTCCGTTGATGGCGGTTCTGTTGTCTCGCGTGCATACAGCAAGCTTGGTTGCGCCTATTCCTGGGGCGGAATTGGCCCGAACAGCTTCGACTGCTCTGGTTTTGTTAGCTATTGCCTCACTGGTCGCTATTGCCGCCTGGGCACCACGGGTACCTTTATGGGCTGGACGCGTGTGTCCGATCCGCAGCCTGGTGACGTTGTGGTCAACTCGTACCACACCGGCATTTACATCGGTGGTGGTCAGATGATTCATGCTTCCGACTACAACACGGGTGTTATCATCAGCTCCGTTGCCGCCGGCATGAACAACAACTATATCTTCGTTCGCTACTAAGTATTCAGATAAAGCAAACGGATATGGACCTCGTGGCTTTGAGTCATGGGGTCCATTCTTTTGCCTTTACTGCAAGCTGCTATCTAGTTTTGAATACTAGATAGCAGCACAATCGGTCTGCAAGAAGGCTATAATTATTGAGGAACAATTAGAAAGGACCCTCTATGAGCTGGGCACTTATCTCAGATTCAAGCTGCAACCTCCGCGATTGGCAACCGACCGCACCCCATACCACCTTTGCATTTGCGCCCCTCAAAATTCGAGTGGGGGAGCGTGAATTCGTCGATGACCTTTCGCTCGATGTGCATGAGCTCAACTGCGCTGTTCAGGCGGAGACGAACGCTTCTTCGAGCGCTTGTCCCAGCGTAGGGGAGTGGGCCGAGCTCTTCAAATTGGCAGACAAGACCATCTGCATGCCGATCTCTGAGGGCGTGTCGGGCAGCTACAACGCGGCAGCCACGGCTCGCGATATGGTTCTTGCCGAGGAGCCTGACCGACAGATTCATCTAGTAAATTCACGCGCAGCTGGCGGCAAAATGGACCTCATTTTCTTGCTGTTCGACCGATACCTTGCAAGCAATCCGGATGTCACATTCGAGGACGCTTGCGCATACTTCGATAGCCTTGAGCAGAACAGCAAAATCCTCTTCAGCTTGTGCAATTACGAAAACCTCGCCAAAGCCGGACGTATCCCTAAGGCAGCCGGCGTCATTGCCAACAAGCTCAATATTCGCATTTTGGGCACGGCGAGTGAAGCCGGTAAAATCGAACTCGTCGGGCACACACGTGGCGAAAAGAAGATGCTCAACAAGATCATCGACACTATGGAAGCCGAGGGCTTTACGGGCGGTGAGGTCGTCATCGATCACGTTGAGAACGAAGCTGGAGCTCAGGCGCTTACTGATCGCATAGTCGAGCATTGGCCCGGCTCCAAGACCATCATCATGCCCTGCAACGGCCTGGATTCCTATTACGCCGAGATGCACGGCCTCATCATCGGCTACGGCATGGGCGTAGCTTCGGGCAAATAAAGTCCAACCAAGCAAAAATATGGGCGGGACAAAGCGACAGATGGCTCTTTGTCCCGCCCGTTTTATACGTCGGCTAGCTATTAAATCCGTTGAACTTAAGATAGCTCATCAAGTAAGCCTTCGAAACAAAGGATGAAACCGCGCTGCGCACAAGCAGCGACTCACGCGTTACCTGATGCGCCGTATCGGGAACCGGCGTCTGCTCGACGGAAAACGCCGAACGAATCGATGCCTCGAGCTGATCAACCACATAGTCGAAGGCCGTCGGGGCATCGTAGCTCAATCGCTGAATGTTAAAGAGTGCCTGCACCGCAGCAATAGGTAGCACCTGCTTAAAGATGCAGATAGCGATCAGGCGGGCAATCTGCTCGCGGCCATATTGCTTTTTGACCGGAGCAGGCACTAGGCCGACCTTTACGTAGTTATTGATCATCGATGGCGTAATGATAGGCTGCTCAACGCAAAGGGACAGCGGCTCCATCCACAGCGCAACATACTCAATGACCTGGTCGCGGTAGAGCGTCACATTGGGCAACTGGTCATAGCGCGGCAGGCTCAACGTATTAAGTTTGCGCACGATATCGGACTGAATAAATGCATCGGGCAGCACAGTGGGCTGAATATCCTCAGGCTTAATGCTGACCGACGAATCGGACATCGGAATAACGTGTTTAACGTGGTTCATAAAGGTCCTCCGTTCATTTTCTATATTGTATTCTAGATTATCTAGTTTTGCATACCACATAGCCGGCAAGTAAAAGTGGTTGGACAGCACATTGATACACCGTCCAACCACTTTGTTAAAAGATAACAACCTTACATAAGATATATTATCGTACTTATCCGCGGAGAAACGCGTATGCGCTCGTTGCTGCTATGGCTCCGTCAGAAACGGCGGTCACAACCTGACGTAAGCGCTTGGAACGGATATCGCCAGCAGCAAATAGACCTGGCGTGCGGGTCGCCATGGATTCATCAGTCAAAATGCCGCCATCAGGCGCCAGATCGACAAGATGCTCAACAAGCTCGGTATGGGGTTGCGTCCCGGTAAAGACAAAGATGCCAAACGAGCCAGGCTCAAAGGTCTCAGCATGCGTCTTACCGCTTGCATTGTCCTTGAACGTAATTGTCGTGGGCATCGCTTCACCAGAAAGCTCAACAATACTAGTTTGGTACCTAACTGTAATATTGTCCTTTTTGAGTACTTTCTGAACAACACCATCAGGCGCACGGAACTGGTCGCGGCGCAGCACGATGGTCACACTGCTGGCAATGTCTGACAGGAACAGTGCCTCTTCGCATGCCGAATTGCCACCACCGATTACAAAGACCTGTTTGCCGCGGAAGAACATGCCGTCACATGTTGCGCAATATGAAACGCCACGACCGCGATAGGTATCCTCGCCAGCGAAACCTGCCGGACGCGGCGTGGCACCCATGCAAGCGATAACGCTCGAGGCAAGCGTATCGCCCATATCATGATGCACCGTAAACAGCGCTGCATCGGCATCGTAATCGATACCCGTAACCATGCTCCATGTAACCTGCGCTCCCAGCCCCTCTGCATGTTGCTGAAAACGCTCGCCGAGTTCGGCGCCACTCAAGAGCGGAATGCCCGGATAGTTCTCGACCTCATTGGTCGTGGCGATCTGTCCACCCGACATGCCCTGCTCAATCACGGTCGTCGTCAGGTTGGCACGCGCAGCGTAAATGGCGGCAGCATAGCCCGCGGGGCCTCCACCGATAATCGCAACATCAATCGGCTGATCGGTAGTCATGAAGAATCCTCTCGTCGAAACGTTGTCGTTCTTTGCGCTCATACCCAAATTTACGTGAACATGACACTCATGCACTACAATGATAAATCGCGTAACAAAGCTGAAGGGGAGTTATCGATGGATCAAACGCAGACGAGCAATAGCGCTCCCCTGCCCATGCAAGCCACTCCCCAACCGGAGCAAATGACCGTTTTACCTGCACAAAAACCCCTGGTAACCATTGTGCACGCATCAGTTGGATCGGGCCACAAAGCCGCCGCCAACGCGATTGCACAAGCATTTGACCTTATCCGCGGCACCAAGGGAATCCCTGAGGATATTGAAATTGAAGTGCTCGATATCCTTGATTTTGGACGTATTAAATTCGACGGCAATAAGACCGCGGCTTCTTTTACGGGAGCCACACGCCCCATTTACGACCTGACCTGGCGATATACGCTTACGGGGCATCTTCTCTGGGGTGGCGGCACGGCATGGTCGCGAATTATGTTCCCCGCCTTCAACGAATATATTCGTCGCCGCAGGCCTATAGCCGTGGTCGCAACGCACATCACAGCAGCCAATGTTGCCGTGGGCGCCCGCGTTATTACGGGTATCGATTATCCGGTCATCTGCGTACCAACAGACTATGAAGTCGAAGGCTTTTGGCCCCACAAGGACACCGACCTGTTCTGCGTGGCCAACGAGTTTATGGCCGAAACGCTGCGCCCCCGCAAAGTTCCCGAGTCAAAGATCCGCATAACGGGCATCCCCATCCGAGCCGGTTTCGATTCAAATTACGATCGCGAGGAAGAGCTGAGCAAGTTCAATCTCCCCATAGACAAAACCGTCGTATTGGTGATGGCCGGCGCCAGTTTGCCCCAACCATACGTGCGTTTCCGTGCCGCGATGGACCACACGCTCCCCTTCTTACGCAGCTTTGAGGACATGCACTTTGTCTTCTTACCGGGCAAGGATAAGGAATACGCCGCCCGACTCAAGACGCTCTTCGACGCCATGAAGCTCGACAACGTCACGGTTCTGGACTACGTGGACGACATGGCGGCCCTCATGCACGGCTGCGACCTGGCAATCCTCAAATCAGGCGGACTCACGGTCACCGAGTGCCTGTGCGCTCATCTGCCGATGATCCTGCTGGGCAAATCATACGGTCAGGAAAAGGCCAACACCACGATGCTTACCGGCATGGGCGCCAGCATGCACGTCACCACCGCACGCGAGCTCATCGTGACGCTTCGTCACCTGCACGACCATCCCGAATCACTCAAAGCCCTACTCATCAACGGCGAAGTGCTACGCCGCCCCCACGCAGCCGAAGACATAGCCATCGCAAGC
>USNX01000020.1 GCA_900556205.1 uncultured Collinsella sp. | reverse complement strand
CCTTTATCCTACCCGAGGCCCAGGTTTCCGATCTGTGGGATCTCGACATCTACCGCGACGGCAAGATCTACCTACAGAGCCTGTCGTCCATGATGCCGCCTTTGGTGTTGGGCGCTCAGGCCGGCGAGGACATCCTGGACATGTGCGCAGCCCCTGGCGGCAAGACGACGCAGATCGCCACCCTCACGCAGGGCCAGGCACACCTCACCGCCTGCGAGATGAGCATTCCCCGCGCCGAAAAGCTCGAGGCCAACTTGGGCCGCCAGGGTGCCAAAAACGTGCCCGTCATGCGCATCGACGCACGCGAGCTCGACGAGTTCTTCCGCTTTGACCGCATCCTGCTCGACGCTCCCTGCACTGGCACGGGCACCGTCATCAGCAGCAACGAGAAAAGCCTGCGCGGCCTGACCGAGCAGCTGCTCGTCAAGTGCGCCCGCTCGCAGCGCGCGCTTCTGGACCGCGCCATGGGTGCCCTCAAACCGGGCGGCACGCTCGTCTATTCGACTTGTTCGATCTTACCGCAGGAAAACGAGGACGCCCTGCAAGAGGCCCTCGACGAGCACATGGACTGCGAGCTTATCCCACTCGATGGCACGCCGAGCGAAAGCGAAGCACGCCGCGCCCAGGAAGCCGGCGAGGAGCCGCACATCGAGTGCAACGCCCTCACCGAGGCCATCGCTGCCGGCCACGTCTCGGCCATCGCCAACGGCCTGCCCGGCACGCTCACCATTCCGCCCAGCCGCGACTTTGAGGGCTTCTACATCGCCCTGATCCGAAAACGCAGCTAGCGCACGGACCAAAAACTCAACAAGCTATCTCCGTGCGCGTTTGCCCTGCTGGTTACGATGCTGCTTAAGCGCCTCGCGCTCCTTGCGCTCGGCCCTTTTGCCCTTAATGGCCGTGACCACAAAGTAGATGACCGCGGCGGCAACGATTGCGCCCACACACAGGCCAATCGAGCCCAACATTGCTGTGAAATCCATACCGCGCCACCTCTCTTTTAAACGGGACATTCAAGATAGCACCTCGATACCCGCCACCACAGCTCCTTCACGTTCGACGGCCTTTGAGTCTAACGGACGGCGCGGCGGGGAAAAATCAACTCGTCAAACGATTTAGCAAGCACAACGCTGCCGGCACCCTGCCGGCCACCATCACATAGAATCGAGCCTCCATGGATAGCCTCAACGATCTAAACGAGCGCGTCGACGCCTTCGTCGGCATTAGCTCCTTCGACACGCCCACCGCGGCAAACGATCAAGCCCCCATCGATGTTCCCGCCGAGGTTCACGAGGACATCGTCGCCTCGGTCGACTTCTCCGAGGTCGAGCTTGCCGACGAGTTCACCGAGCCGCAGGTAGCCGTCACTCCCAACGGGCTGCTCCCCATGGAGCCGCTGCCCATCGACGGGCGCCTGCGCAAGGCAGCCCTCCGTATGCCCGACGAGATCGAGGAGGCCAGCGGCTTTACGCTCTTTGGCCGTCGCATCAAATCGCTCATCTACACCACCGACGTCGCGGTCATCCGCAACTCCAACGCCGATGCCGTGTTTGCGGTGTATCCCTTTACGCCACAGCCGGCCATTACGCAGGCGCTGCTGACCGTCGCCGAGTGCCCGGTCTTCGTGGGCGTGGGCGGCGGCACCACGACCGGCAAGCGCTCCGTGCAAATGGCGGCCGTCTCCGAGATGCAGGGCGCGGCGGGTTGCGTGGTCAACTCCCCCGCCACCGCCGAAATGGTCGAGCACATCACCAACATGGCGGACATCCCCGTCATCGCCACAGTCGTGCGTTGCGACGACGATGCACACGCCAAGGTTCGCGCCGGAGCCAAGATCCTCAACATCGCAGCCGGCAAGAACACGCCGCAGGTCCTGCGAGAGCTGCGCGAGCACTATCCCAACCTGCCGCTCATCGCACCGGGCGGCAAGACGCCCGAGAGCATCCGCGAGACCATCGCGGCCGGCGCCAACGCCATCATCTGGACGCCGCCTTCGGCCCAGCAGCTGCAGACCGACATGATGCAGCGCTACCGCAAGATGAAGGAAGACGCCACGCCCGTCATCTCGCGCGACGATGTGCCCATCATCGACCAGGTCGCCGCCGCCGAGGTCAGCCAGGTCGAGAACATGAATCCCGACGTACCGATTCCCGACGAGGTCATCGAGCGCGTCGCCTCAATCCACGAGCGCGTTGAGGAGCATCGCGCCAATCGCGGCCTCAAGCCGTCGCTCCATGGCTTCTTCTTCCGCGGCAAGAAACGCTAACCGCAACAGCAAGGCCCGCCCCACAAACGTGAGGCGGGCCGTTTTCGTTTGAACAATCATGCAGCGATGTGATGGGGCAAATTAATCCACGCGCTTGTCGCCCATAAAGAAGAGCGCCACCGTACCAGGTCCGGTATGCGAGCCAATCAGAGTACCGATGTCATTGATCTCAATCTTGCCTTTAAGCTGCGGAACCTGTTCCTCAATCAGCGCCGCAACTGCCTCGGCATCCTCGCGGCACGCCGAGTGCGACATGATGCACTTACCCGAATAATCCGCACCGTCCTGCACGTGTGCCAACATGGTCTTAGCCATCTCGGAAATCGCGCGCTTCTTAGTGCGAATCTTCTCACGTGGCGACAGCTTACCTTCGCAATCGACCGTCATAAGCGGGCAAATCTTAAGCGCCGTGCCGATGATCGCGCTCGCGGCCGAAATGCGACCGCCGCGCAGGTAGCTCGACAGATCGGTCGAGAAGAACCAGTGGTGCAGGTTGAGTTTGTGCTCCTCGATCCAGGCAGCCGTCTCGTCGAGTGAAGCCCCGCTATCGCGCACGTCGGCGGCATATTCCAGCAACAGGCCAAAGCCCGAAGACGCCGCCAGCGAATCGACGACGCGCACCTTGCCGCCCCGGGGATAGCGATCCGCGAGCATCTGCGCCGCAACGCAGGCCGATCCATACGTGCCCGAAATGCCCGACGACAACGTCAGGTGCAGCACGTCTTTACCCTCGGCAACAAACGGCTCCCAAAACTCCTCGTACTCACCCACGCTCACCTGAGACGTCTTGGGCATGGCGCCCGCGGCAATCTGGGCAAAAAACTCGTCCGGCGTAATCGACTGATACAGATCGTCCGTATGGACAACATCGTCGATCTCGTAATGAAAACACACGACAGGGATATTGCGCGACGCAAAGAACTCCCGAGTTCGGTCGGCGGCAGATTCACAGGTCAGGACAAAATCACTCATATGAGGCTCCTTACTCATTGCTGCGCAAATTATCGCACAGTGAGCCTACATACGGAACATATGTCCACTATTTACCAAATCGAATCAAAAATAGCGAACATCTTTACCACCATCATCTCCACCGACCCCATGCATAAATATCTGAGAAAACACCCTCTGTCGTCTCCACTCAACCGCCATATCTACCTCAACTAAATCGATTTACCAAACCGTTCAGCCGACAATTCGGCCGCTGGCGCAAAATCGAAACAAAAGCGGCGCATACTGATAAACGTTTGACGCTGTTTATCAGTTTTACCAGCTCCATCGGAAGGTGTTTCATGGTCGCATTCGATCGCAACCCGCAAGACTTCAAGTATCTACGCCTGCTGTCGAGACAGTTCCCCACCGAACAATCCGCGTTTACCGAAATTATCAACCTCTCGGCCATCCTCAACCTGCCCAAGGGCACCGAGCATTTTATGAGCGACGTGCATGGCGAGTACGAAGCCTTTATGCACATCCTCAACAACTGCTCGGGCGTCGTGCGCGAGCATGTCGACGAGATTTTTGGCGACACGCTCTCCTTTGACGAAAAGGGCGAGCTGTGCACGCTCATCTACTACCCGCGCGAGAAGATCGAGCTGGTCCGCAGCCAGCGCGAGGACTCGCCAACCTGGTACAAGACGATGCTTGACCAGCTCATCATGGTCGCACGCTCGCTTTCGAGCCGCTACACGCGCTCCAAGGTGCGTAAGGCCATCCCGCGCGATTACGCCTACATCATCGACGAGTTGTTGCACACGCACCCGGACGAGAACAACTATCGTGTGCGCTATCACGAGCGCATCGTGGAGTCCATCCTGGAGACCGCCAGCGCCGACGACTTTATCGAGTCGCTCGCCTCACTCATCAAGCGCCTGGCCGTCGACCACCTGCACCTGGTGGGCGATATCTTCGACCGCGGCGGCGGCGCGGCCAAGATTATGGACCGTCTGCTCACCTACCATTCGTTCGACATCCAGTGGGGCAACCACGACCTACTGTGGATGGGTGCTGCGGCCGGTGAGCCCGCCTGCATCGCCACGGTGTTGCGCAACAACCTACGCTACGACAATTACGAGATCCTCGAGAACGATTACGGTATCTCGCTGCGTGAGCTTGTCGCCTTTGCCGATGCTACCTACACCGCCGGTGAGTCCATCACCCCGCTGATCAAGGCCATCAACGTGCTACTCTTTAAGCTCGAGGGCCAGATTATCCAGCGCCACCCCGAGTTCGATATGACCGACCGCCTGTTACTCGACAAGATCGATCACGACACCGGCACGGTCACGCTCGCCGACGGCAGCGTGTGGCCGCTCACGACCAACGACTTCCCCACCGTCGACCCGGCGGACCCCTATACGCTCACGCCCCAGGAGCAGCACATCATCGACAAGCTCGTGTCCGAGTTTGTCACCGCCGATCACCTGCGTCGCCATATCGATTTCCTCTATTCCCATGGCTCGATGTACAAGGTCGCCAACGGCAACCTGCTATTCCACGGCTGCGTGCCGCTCAACGAAGACGGCACCTTTAGCAGCATGAACTGCCTGGGCACCTGGCACGCTGGCCGCGATTATCTCGATTTTTGCGACCACATCGCCCGCCGCGCCTGGCGCGTGGGCGACCGCGACGCTCTCGACTGGATGTGGTACCTGTGGATTGGCTTTAACTCACCCGCCAGCGGACGCCTGGTGCGCACCTTTGAGCGCGCCTATATCGCCGATAAGAGCACCTGGGTCGAGCCGATGGACCCGTACTTTACGCTTACCAAGTCGCCCTCGGTCTGCGATGACATCATGCGCGAGTTTGGCGTCGCGCCCATGGCATGTTCACCGACCGGCCACATCATCAACGGCCACACGCCCGTTAAAACCACCAAGGGCGAGCAGCCCATCCGCGCCGAGGGCAAGCTGCTGGTCATCGATGGCGGCTTCTGCCGCGCTTACCATCCCAAGACGGGTATCGCCGGCTATACGCTCATCTCGAGCTCGCGCGGCTGCCGCCTCAAGTCGCACCGGGCCTTTACGACGGTTGCCGAGGCACTCACGCGCAATGTGGACATCGAAAGCGAGACCAACCGTTTTGACCAAGCAGACCGTCGCCGCATGGTGAGCGACACCGATACTGGCGCCAAGATCCGCAGCCAGATCCAGGACCTGCGCCAGTTGCTCGATGCATATAGAAACGGTGCTATTGAGGAGCGCGCCTAGCCCCGCCTACGGGGATTGGCTAAACTTGCTGAGTTTGTCATCCCCACGGCGTCCCGGCGCCACCCTAAGGCAGGTACCATGCAAAAGCTCCTTGCGCAGATCATGAAATTTGGCGTCGTCGGTGTCACTGCCACGGTTATCGACTTTGGCATTATGAATCTGCTCCACTACGGTCTGGGCCTCAACATCCTAATCGCCAACACCAGCGGCTTTATCGTCTCACTCATCTTTAACTACCTCGCAAGCATGAAGTACGTGTTTGCGCACAAGGAAGGCATGAGCCGCCGCCGCGAGTTCATCATCTTTGTCGTGCTGTCCGTGATCGGCCTGGCACTCAACGACGGTATCGTGCTGACACTCAACGCCGGCCTGGGACTCGAGGCCAATATCGCCAAGATCTGCGCCACCGCGCTTGTCATGGTCTACAACTTTGTGACCCGAAAGGTCTTCCTGGAGGGCGACGAGACCAAGTAACTCGCAACCTTACAACCTTACGATGCCCACGGACAATGCGCGCTCAGTACAGTATCGCCCGTGGGCATCGTTCGTTTACGGGCAATTTTTCAACGTCTGCGGATTAGCTCTTGAAAATTTGACGAGTTCGTATAGTTCTTGGCAAAGACCTTACGTTTCCCTTGCAAAAGCTCTAAAGTATCCTCTGCTCGATTCATCAACGCATTGGATGTGATTACGTGCGCAAGGCGCTGGCACAACCTCATACCAAGCAGTTCCTCAAGTTTGCCGTCGTGGGTCTTATCTCCTTTGGCATCGACTGGGGCATGCTTATTGCGCTCGTCGAGCTGTTCCACCTCGACTTTTTGATGAGCACCACGGTTTCGTTTATCACGTCCGTCGTGGTCAACTACTGGCTCAGCATGAAGTACGTGTTCGACCATCGCGAGGGCATGAGCCGCAAGCGCGAGTTCACGATCTTCACCATCCTGTCGGTGATCGGCCTGGGCCTCAACGACCTGTACATGTTTGTGGGCGTCACGTTTTTGAGCATCGGCTACCAGGCCATGAAGGCCATCGCCACGTTCCTCGTCACCTGGTACAACTACTTCAGCCGCCGCTTCTTCCTCGAGGGCGCACGGTCGTAGTCGATTCACTATTTGCTTGAATGTATAACCGGTTGGAATTCCCGTTCCAACCGGTTTTTTGTTTGCCGAGAGATCCGGCGACCCAGTCCCATTCGCACGAAAAACGGGCGGCCCGGATGTTTGTCCGAACCGCCCGTCTGGCGCGCTATGTCGAGGCCTCTAGCCTGTAACGTAATACCAGACTACGTTGTCGCCGTTTGAGAGAACGTAGTTACTACAGGCCGTCATGGGCGTTGTGCCGTTGACGGAGTACATCCATCCGCTCGTGCCGCCGTACTGTTTCTCGGCCAAACCACCAATCGCGGAAACATACGTGCCGTACGACGAGCCGTGTGCGTTGACAGAAAGGCCCAGCGCGCACAGGGCATCGTAAACGGTAGCGCCTTCGTTAAAGGTAAAGGTGCCACCAGAGGACACGGGATTGCCCACAGCGCTCGATGTGACCGAAACCGTCACCGTTACGTAGTTGGACTCCTGCGAGCCGCCCTGGTCGCCAGTAGAGGCGTTGCCGTTATCGGGGGCAGAAGATGCCCCGCTGGATGAGGAGGAGGCGCCAGGCGTAGAGCCGGCCCCGCCAGAAGAAGTCGAGTTCTGAGAAGTCGACTGATTGCCGTCGGTCTTTTTATTGCTGTTCTTCTCTCCAGACTTCTTGCCATCCTTGTCTTCGGACTTTTTGCTATCCGAGCCCTTGTTTGATTCCTTGTCCGAAGACTCGGACTCCTTCTTAGAGTCAGATTTATCCGAACCCTTAGACTCGTCGTTCGCACCATCCGAAGATTTGGAATCCTTGGAGCCAGCTTTACCCGAAGCGACGGTCGAGTCAGACCCCTTGGCGTCCTTCGCGACGACGCTCTCCCCCGTCACGGTCTGAACGATCCAGTCAATGGACCAGGCGCCGCTCTCGGAAGGATGGACGAAGCCCAGCGATATGACAATCAGCGCAACGCACGCGGCGGTCAGGACGCCAGTAAGCGCCTTCCGTCGAGGGACGGACGCCGCCGAAGCGGCGCCCTGTTGCTTTGCATCGTCGAACTGAATGAACGAGGAATTTGGTTGCTTGGGGTCAGCGTCCTTGGATTTATTGGACACAGCCCTCACCTACCGACGTTTGGTGAACACGAACACGCCGACGATGGCGAGACCGATGACGCCGGCGGCAACGCCAACAATGGCGAGCGGGTTGGCGCCAGTCTCCTGCTCGGAAGCACTAGAGGGCTTCTTAGCAGTGGTCGTGGAAGCAGCACCCGTATCAGACTTGGAATCGGACTTCTTGTCGGACTTGCTGTCCTTCTTGTCAGACTTCTTGTCAGACTTCTTCTCGTCCTTCTTATCGGACTTATCGGAGTCCTTCTTGTTGGACTTGTTGTCCTTGGTCTCGGTCTTGGTCGACACCGTCGTCTTGGTCATCGGCTTATGACCCGGAGCGACAGCGCCGCCAGTCTGCTGGCCCTTCGTGCCGGAGCCGGAACCCGTGCCCGTGCCAGCGCCAGCGCCGGAACCGTTGCCAGCGCCACCATTGCCGCCATTGGAGCCAGAACCGCCATTGCCGCCAGGGTTAACAGCATTCTTGGTCCACTTGGCATACAGCGTCAGATCGGCCGTCACCGGCGTACTGAAGTCATACGCCTGCGCGCAAGCCTCATCGGTGAACCAACCGCCGAAAGTGTAGCCATCGCGCGTCGGATCGGCCGGCTTGACCAGCTTGCCGTCGGCCGTAGCAACAAACTTAGTGTCGCAAGCAGACCCGCCGTTGGAATTAAAGGCAACCGTCCAAGACTCAACGGCCCCGAGCTTGAACAGCGTGCCCGAGTCATTGATGTAGTACAGGTTGCCAGATGCATCGGCAATGACCGGAGAGTCACAGTACTGGTAATGGCCAGCCGCATCATAAATCTGCGTCGCCTCTGCATCGCCGAGCGTATAGCGATACACGCCACCACCAGCAGAGTAGTTGACGTAATCCTTGCTATCCGCGCTGTTAACGGTGAAGTACACATAGGTCTTGCCGCCCTGAACACTCACCAGCGGAGTAGCAGCAATACCGTTGAGGCCAGCCGGCAGCGCCTTGCCGTCGGCAGCAGCGACCATCGTGGTCTTACCCGTCTTCAGGTTATAGAGAACCAGAGCAGAGCCCGTAGCCGTCTGTCCGCCGACAATCAGATTGTCACCAAACACCGCAGGGGCGCTCAGATTATTCGTAAGGCCCAGATCAACCGTCTTCTGTGCACTCAGCACACCCTTCGCCGAAAGCGAAATCACATGGAGCTTTCCGTCGTGCGTCATCTGATAGAAGGTCGAACCATTGGACGGATCGGCAATGCAATCGGCATTTGCGACAGCGCCGAGCTCCATGGTCGAAACGACATCGCCCGTCGTCTTATCAATGCACTTAAGCGTACCCGCGCTCGTAGGAACGATGGCATACTTATCCGTCAAAGCCGCACCAGTCCAGTAATAGCCCTCGGTAGGGTCGATGTTCTGCCAAGAAACTTCGCCCGTGGCAATCTTAATGCGTGCAAAGGAGCCGTTGCCGTAGGTCGCGTTGTAATTCTCGTCATACGAAATATCGACCGTACCAACATAGACGTACTCGCCGTCCGAAACGACGGTGCAGGAGCTCTGCGTCAAGTCCGTCAAACCGGGCGTCAGCCACTTGCAGATCAGCTTGTCTGCAGTAATCGCCTGGACCGCACCGCCGTTGAGCGGAACGATGATAAGGCCATTGGTATAAATCGGACGAGAGGTATAGCTCACCTTGGAGGCAAGCGGCGCAGAGGCAACCTTTTTGCCCGTGGACGAATCGATCTTAATGAGCTCGTTCTCGGTCGCGATGTACACAAAACCGTTAGCGATGACAGGTTCGCTGCAGTTGGCATACTGCTGACCAGACTCGGCCTTCCAATCGAAGGCCCACTTAAGACCGGCGGCCTGCGCAGGCGTCTTGGCATCCGTTACGGTCGAGCCGTTGCCGCTGTTGCCGTAGCCGGCCCACTCGGCATCCCAATCAGGAGTCGTCGCGCTCGGGTCCACGACAATCTTGTCGGGATCGGGCATGGGCGATTTTTCGGTGGTGTAGGCAAATGTAACCTTGTCGCCGCTCTTGAGCGTGACCTGGTTGGCACAGAGGGATGAGGACTCTCCGTTGATATACAGATGCCAGTATTTACCGGTCGCACCATCATAGCCGTAAGACTTGTCTTCGAACGGCGAAGTAATGGACCAGTATGCACCACTCTGGGAGGCCTTGTAATCAATGCCCTTCGCCTTCAGAACCGTCTCAATAAGGTCCTGAGCCGTAGAGCCTTCGGGCAGGGAAACATTGCTTGCCGAGCCCCAGCGAGTATTGTTGCCGTTGACATCGGGGCCGATGATATCGGCGGATCCAAGCACCTGACCAGGGAGGGCATCGCTGTCGCCAGCATACATAAAGGTGACGGCGTCACCCTCATGGAGCTCGTAGGCACCAGCGCCAACGTCGGCGAACTTGTACTTTGCGTCGGACTTGCCCTTTACGTAGAAGCGCCAATAGCTATTGGTCGCAGCATCAGAGCCACAATAGGTCTTACCGTCAAGCGGCGAGGTAATGCCCCTAAGGTACCAACCCCAAGACTCTTCTGTAGCTTTGAGTTTAAGACCAGTCTGCTCCAACAGGTCCTTAGCAGTAGAGCCCGCCTTGAGACTCGTCTGGCCCGTCGAAGCCCAAACCTGCTGCTTGCCGTCCTTGTCCTTGCCAAGCACCTGAACGGAAGCATGGACAGAATCGGACGGCAACTGGTCTCCCCAGCCACCGTAGAACCACGTGACGGTATCGCCAGCATGGATGGTGACATTGTCCGCCGTATAGTCACTCGACTTGCCGTTGATAAACAGCTGCCAATAGGTCGAATAATCTTGGGGCGTACCCAGCTCAACACCGTTGTACTTAAGGCTCAGAATGAAGGAGCCCGCAGCAACGGCGTCAATATCATTCGCCTCAAGCGCGACCTTCGTAAGATCAAGCGCGCTCGAACCGGACGTCACCACATACTGCGCGTTGTCGACCCAGGTCTGAGTCTTGCCCTGGGCATCGCGACCAATGACGGTCACATTCGCAGCAAGCTGGTCCTTAACGACAGGGGACGCGCTACCAGCCGTATAGGCAAACTCAATCTTCTGCCCCTGGGTGAGTTTGACGCTGCTCGCGCCAACCGAGGAAGACGCGCCGTCGACGAACAGCTGCCAGTAGGCATGAGTCGTCGGATCGTAGGCAAGCGTGCGGCCATCGCTCGGGGAGGTGATGCTTTCGAGGTAGAAACCGTATGCCGTGTTCGGATCGTACTTCGCCTTGAAGCCCGTCTTCTCCTGCAGCTTAATGAAGGCATCCGCAGCCGTCGCGCCCTCGTCGAGCTTGAGCTGCGTAGGCGCCACCCAGGTCTGAGCCTTGCCGTCGGCATCGGTGCCGATAATCGAGAACGAGACCTCGATTTGCTTCTTGACGACATCGCCAGTTTCTGTCGGGTTCTCTGTCTGGACGGCAGCCGCGGCGGCAGATCCTGCTTGGCCAGCGGATGCCGTCGAAGACTGCTCGCTCGTGGCAGGGCTCTCCCCCGTCGCCGAGCCTTCGTCGCCAGTTGCTGCCTCTGTAGTGGCGGCACTAGCTGCAGGCGCGCTCCCGGAATCCGAAACCTCGGCGCCGCTC
>USNX01000019.1 GCA_900556205.1 uncultured Collinsella sp. | reverse complement strand
ATCGATAGGAGCAATGAACCCGTCGAGGCCGGAACGTGCGCCAAGCCGACGTTTTGGATGAGCAGCGCCACGCACGTGCAGCCCACCGAGAGAAAGGCCATCACGCCGATAAAGCTCGGGGTCCACACGGACAGAGGCGCTTGGGTCTCGAATAGCAGCGACGAGATAAGGCTCAAGACGCCATTGCCCACAAACATCCAAAACGTGATGACGTTGATGTCCATTTTGCGACCGTACTTGGCGGTCACCGCCATCTGGATGGCGAAAAAGACCGCACCCGCCAGCGTAATGACGTCACCGATGTTGAACTCGACACTATCGAGCGCCACCAGGCCAATGCCCGCCAGACAGAGCAATGCGGCGCCCAAGTTGTAGCGAGTGAGCTTTTCGCCGCTTAGGAAATAGCTCGCGAACGGGACCAGAATGCAATAGGTGCCCGTCAAAAAAGCGTTCTTACCCGCCGTGGTCTGAGCCAGACCGACCGTCTGCAAGGCATAGGCTGCCCACATGAGCGCGCCCATGCTCAGACCAACAATCAGATTGCGAGCGTTAAGGTGGGCGGCGATGCGCTTGCGAAAGATAACAAACATGACCAGCGCTGCGGGAAGAAAGCGAACATAGAGCAGTTCGAACACCGGGATGGTGTCGAGCGCGTCCTTCATAGTGGTAAAGGAGTAGCCCCAGATAATCGCCACCGAAAGCAGTAGAACTTTCCAGAACAGCGGCGAGCGAGCACCGGCGCCACGGGAAGTGCCGCCCGCACCCAGGTCATCGCGAGCAACAGGGCTATCGGGCATGTTTTCGATTTCGTTGGCAGCGTATTGGGCCATGGAACATCCTCACACTCAAACTGGGCGTGGTGTCCGCACGCGTATGGCTGCGTGCCGCCTCATGGTCAAATAAAAACGGGGCGCGCCGGACCCCCGGCACGCCCCGCTACTGTAGCAACAACCAACACGACATCGCAATCCAGCCCGCTAAAGTATCGGCAGAGTAGACCTTGATGTTTCGTCAACGCCACGCTGTTGCGCTAGATTAATTTAGTACTCTCAAGCTTTTCGATGATCCAGTCGTTGGCTTTGATAACCGGGCGACGGAAGACGACGCCCAGGGCCAGCGACGGAATCAGATAGCTCGCCAGAATGCCCAACTCAACCCAGTACTCCATATGGTAGGCGCCGGCCATGGCAGCATGCATGGCGTTGATGCCATGGGTGAACGGCAGGAACGGGTAGATCGCCTGGAACACGGGGCCGGTCATCTCGATGGGGAACGTACCGCCCGAACCGCCGACCTGCATGACCAGCAGCACGACGGCGAGGGCCTTGCCGATATCTCCAAACGATACCGTAAGCGTGTAGACGATATTGGAGAACACGAGACTCGCGACCCAGCCCGCCAGCACAAACTGCAGCGGGTCGTCGCACTGAATACCAAAGAACAGAATGTCGCCCGCACACACGAGCGTTGCCTGCAGCAGAGCCAGACCGCCAAAGAACAGGTAGCGACCCAAGTAGATCTCGTGCAGGCGCACGGGGATGAGCTCGTTGATAAGCTCATCGTCAACCGAAACCTTCATCATGGCCGCCAGTACGATCGAGCCGACCCATAGCGACAGAATCGTGTAGAACGGCGCCATGGCCGAACCGTAGTTGCGGATTGGATAGACCGGCTTGCGGTCGAGTGCGACAGGGCCGGAAAGCGACACGGCCAGACCCTCGGGATCATTGCCGATCATCGTCTTGATCGTAGCGAGGTCATCCGACATCAAGGCGCCGTCGAGCTCGTCCTTAAACGCGCTGATCTTGTCCGACGCCTCGCCCAGCTGATCGGAAGCCTTGTTGACCAGCTTTGCAGCCTTGGAGAGACCCTTTGCCAGCGAACCGGATGCATCGGTCAGGCCGGCAACAGCACTATCCAGATCGCCCGAGATACCGTTGAGCGAATCCAAAACGCCCGAAATAGTCTTCTTGAGTTCTTTGGCCTTGACCGAAAACGTAGAGTCGTAGTCAATCTTGGCGCCCGAGATACCAGCCTTGGCATCGGCGATGGCCTGATCGACCTCGGCACGCGATTTGTTAACCTCTGCCATACTCTTCGTGAGCGACGTCGCGATATTCGTCAGCTCATTGGCATTGTTGCGGTACTCCGTTGCGGTTTTATCAAGCTCGGCAGCCGCGTCCTCAAGCCCTGCCTTGAGCTTATCGTTACTCACCTGGTCAGCAAGACTGCGGAGCTCATTCGCCGTGCCATCAATCTCGTCGGCACGTTTATTGAGTGACGCTGCGCCATCGTTGAGCTGAGACACCGTAAGATCGACGTGCTTGTTTGCAGCGTCGAATGCCTTTGCGAGCTCGGTAGAAACGTTATCGAACGAACCTGCGCTCCCATCAATAGCAGCATCGATCGCATCGCTGGCGGACTTGAGCGCTTGCTCGGAATCGGCAATACCGCTCTCAGCATGCTGCATGAGCTGCTTCACCGACTCCTCGGTCGATCCGGACTGCTTGAGCATGCCGCCCGCCGACGTCAGTGAATCGGCCGTGGAGCTTAAAATGCCCGCAAGCGACGTCGCGCTCGCCTGAACGTCCTGCAGGTCCTCGACCGAATCGCCCAGCGTAGAGGACAGATTGGCGATAAAGTTGCTCACCTGGTCGGTACTCATATAGTCGAGCAGGCTGGACACGGTCTTAAGGCCGATGGTCGTGATGGTTTCGGTAAAGGTCTCGTTGACCTGACTCTGGACGGCGCTCGAGCCTTTCTCGGTCACAATCTGTGCGATGGCGTTGGCCTTCTGGTTCTCATAGAACTCGATATCGGCGTGCTTCACCTCGGTCGAGAAAAGCGTCATCATGTCGGCGCTAAACGTTTTAGGGATAACGACGGCAGCGTAGTACGCGCCCGACTTAACGCCCTCAATCGCCTTATCGCGGTCGTTGAGAACGACCCAGTCGAAGTTCTCGTTGCCGCGCAGAGTGGCGGTTACGTTTTCGCCCACGTTGACCTCGACGGGAATCAGATCGCTCTCGTAGCCCTCGTCGGTGTTGACCACGGCGATCTTAAGGTTGCCGGTATTGCCGTAGGGATCCCAGCTTCCGGCGATGTTAAACCATGCGTACAGGCACGGCACGATAATGAGACCCATCACGACGATCATGCCGATCACGGAGCGAGACACGTTTTGGACATCGCGCTTAAACAGGTGCAGGATGTTTTTCATTTATGCCTCACCTCCTTTGGAGTGCTTGCCGAGCGGGGTGGTGTCCCCGTCGTTTCCGCTTACGTTGTCAACGCCGTCGACATCTTGAGCCTTACGATGCGCACCGATATGCGGCAGACGGCTCGTGGGCTGTTCGCTGTCCTTGGTGCCCCGCTCGCTGGCGTTGAGACCAAACATGCGACGGGCGGCAGGGATGGCAGCCGTGTGCTCGCGCATCTCGCGGCGAAGGTCCTCGTCCGAAAGCGCCGAGATACGCATCTGGGTATTGAGGCTCGCACGGATGTACTCGATGTTGATGAGCCAGCCACAGATGGCGATGACCGAAATGATCCAGATAACAAGCAGGATGATCTTGCCGTTATTGTCGATATCGAGCACCGTCGAAAGTACAAAGAGCAGGACCTGGACGCCTACCACGGCGGCAAAACCGCCCTTGATGTAGTACGGGTAGCGATGCTCAAACGCCACGGCATGATCGAGCAGCTCGCGACGGTACGAATCCGAATCGAGCATGACGCGCATGGCCGTGCGCAGCGAATAGCGCTGGCGCGGCAGGTCGTTGGACTCGCAGATCATGAGGCCCGTCGTGGAAAGCTGCTTATCAAAGAGCAGATTGAGGTTGAGCAGCAACGGGCGCAGCTGCAGACCGATAAAGAGCGCCACGATCAGGAACACGCCCAGAATGCACAGGTTAAACAGGTAGTTGAACGAATACATGCCGCCGACCGTCTCGCGCAGCAGATTGATGCCGTAGGTAAAGGGCAGCAGCGGGTGCAGCCACTGGAAGAAGCCGGGCATCATCTCGATGGGGTACATGCCCGACGAACCCGGGATCTGCACGATGACGAGAATGACGCCGATAGCCTTGCCGATATGCTTAAACGTGGTGGACAGCGCATAGATGATATTGACGTAGGTGAACGAAATGGCGATGCCGCCCAGCACGAACAGCAGCGGGCTGACGCACTGCACGCCAATCACCAGATCGCCTACCGTAACGATGATGGCCTGCAACGCGCCCAGGATCACCATGAGCAACCAGCGGCCAAAGTAGCCTTGGCGCGCCGTAAAGCTGCCAACACCTTCACGGTCGACCTCGAGCTTGTAAATGGCGATGAGCACATAGCCGCCCACCCAAAGCGCCAGATTGGTGTAGAAGGGAGCGATGCCCGAGCCAAAGCTCTTGACCGGATAGATTGACTTGGACGTCAACTCAACCGGAGACGCCATGAAATCTGCCACGTCATTGACATCGACGCCCATCAGATCGGCCAGCTCGCCCATGGACTCGGAGGTCTGCAGCGCCGCGATGTCATTGGCGGCGGTTGCAAGCTTGTCCTGGACCTTGGCAAGCGAGGAATCGGTCTGGGACAGCGTGGTCTTGGCCTGACCGAGCGTAGCGCTAAGCTGCGCCAACGTGCCGCGCGCATTTGCAAGTGTAGGTGTCATACCCGAGACGATACCGGTCAGGTCGCCCGAAACGGCAGCAAAAGAGTCGAGCGCGCTCGAGGCCTTCGGCAGCGCGTTTTGGCCCAAGTCCGTCTGGGCTTGGCCAAGGTTGGTCGCACCGGTATGAATTGCGTTATTGATAGCGTCACTGGCACCCGAAACAGCCGCTGCGTCATTCGCCATGGCGCTCGATTGCGCGGACAGACCGTCCTTGATGCTCTGAAGCTTTTCATTCTGCTCTCGAAGCAAATCGATGGTCGATACAATGCGCGCGTCAATTTCCTCGGAACCTGTCGACGTGTCATTGGCGAGAATCTCCAAGTGCCCGATAACGGCCTTATTGTGGTCGATCGTCGCTTGAAGAGACTCGAGCGAGTTGTCGATACGGGTGGTCGTAGATGTGACCGCGCCCGTCAGCTTGCCGATGGCAGCGTTCGCAGAGGCCGACGTCTTGGTGAGCGCAAGGCTGCCTTCCGAGAGCGCCTTGGAGAGCGAGGTGATGGAGTTGCCCGCCGTGGTGCGAGCTTCGCTCAGCAGATCGTTGCCCTGGGAGATCGCCTGCGTCAGCGACGGTGCCTGGCCTTGCAAGCCGGCAAGTGCCGCATCAGCCGAGGCGATAGCGCCACTCGTCTTATCGATGGCGGCATTCATATCGCCAATCGAATCGCGCACCTCGCCCAAGGTGTCGGACGCCTCGGACACCGAACTTGCCAGCGAGTCCTGAGTCTGGGTTGCCTTGTCCTTTAAATCGACACCGGCATCCTTGGCGATACCGGCAACAGTCTTGCCTACCGTAGAGACAAATTCCGAGTTGATCTGCTCCTCGATGGTGTTTGCACCGGTATCGGTAACCTTGGGCGCAATGGCGCTCTTCTTCTCATTGACGTAGTACGTGAGCTTGGGCTGATGGTAGTTGCCGTCGAGCATCGAAACCAGGTTATCCGAGAAGTTCTTGGGAATCACGATAGCGGCATAGTACTCGCCGCTCTCGACGCCCTCCTTGGCATCGGCCGTCGAGTCGACGAACGTCCAGCCCAACTGATGATTCTCCTTGAGCTGGTCGACCACTTTGTCGCCAGCGTTGAGCTCACCCACCAAGTCGTTTTGGGTGCCTCGATCGTTGTTGGCGATAGCAATCTTGATGCCTTGGGTGTTTCCATACGGATCCCAGTTTGCCACGATGTTATACCAGGCATACAGCGAGGGAATAACGCACACGCCTAGGGTAACCACCAGGGCGACGGGGTTCACAAGCAGTCGCTTAATGTCGCGCTTAAATATCGCAAAGGACACCTTTGCATTGGATAGTTTGCTGCCGAGACTCACGCTTGGACCATCCATCCTGTCGTTAAATCGAATCGTACTATCGACAACCATTGTAGTAGGCGCTTTAACGTCTCAAAGCACAATGGTGTTGAGTTTTGCGGGTAGCAATATACTACGAAGATGAGTTAACGTACAGATGTACAGTATCCTAAATTTCAGCAGGTCACAAAACCACAACCCGCACAAATAAATGATCCCTTGGGGACGGAGGGATCATTCAAAAGGAAACGAGAGTGGAAAATCTCTCACTTCAAGCCCGCATTCGAGCCAAAAGTGGGAGATTATCCACTCTCGTTCTAATCTAGTTACGGTGCCGTATCCCCGAACTACATCAAGTTGCAAACAGCCGCCGCGAAGGCAACGGGATCCTCGGGGAGGATGCCCTCGACCAGCAGGGCCTGGTCATAGAGCAGACCGGAGTACTGCTTGATCTTGTCGGCGTCGCCTGCCTTCTGGGCAGCGACAAGCTTGTCAAAGACCGGGTGCTTGGCGTTGAGCTCGAGCACGCGCTGGCTCTTGGGCATGCCGTCGGGCGCGCCCTCGGGACCATTCTGGAGCACCTTCTCCATCTCAAGCGAAAGCGGGCCCTCGGTGGTGATGCAGGCGGGGGCATCGGTCAGGCGCGCGGAGACGGCAACCTTCTCGACCTTGTCGCCGAGCGCCTCCTTCATGGCGTTAAAGAGGCCCTCGTTCTCCTTGGTGGCGTCCTCGGCCTCTTTCTTCTCATCCTCGGTCGCCAGGTCAAGGTCACCGGTCGCGACGTTCTTGAGCTCCAGATGACGATCCTCGACCTCGGGCTCGGCACCGTCGGCCACAGCCTTCTCGGCAGCCTCGCGGGCAGCATCGTCCTCGTAGATCTTGGGCATATCGGCGGCAACGTACTCACGCATAGCCTGGAACGTGAACTCATCCACGTCCTGCGTCAGCAGCAGTACATCGTAGCCGCGGTCGAGCACGCCCTTCACGACGGGCATCTTGGCCAAGCGCTCACGCGAGTCGCCGGCAGCGTAGTAGATGGCCTTCTGATCCTCGGGCATGCCCTTGGCATACTCGGCTAGGGTAATCATCTTCTGCTCCTTGGCAGACCAGAACAGCAGCAGGTCGGCGAGCTCATCGGCCTTCATGCCATAGCTCGAGTAGATACCGTACTTGAGGCCGCGGCCAAAGTTCTCAAAGAACTTCTCGTAGGCCTCACGATCGTTGTCGCGCATATCCTCAAGATCGGCGGTGATCTTCTTTTCCACACGCTTGGCGATGGCCTTGAGCTGACGGTTCTGCTGCAGTGTCTCGCGCGAGATGTTGAGCGACACGTCGGCGGAATCCACGACGCCGCGGACAAAGTTGTAGTAGTCGGGCAGCAGGTCGTCGCACTTCTCCATAATCAGAACGTTTGAGCTGTAGAGCGCCAGGCCCTTCTCGTAGTCCTTGCTGTACAGATCGAACGGCGCGCGGCCCGGCACAAACAGCAGGGCGTCATACTCGAGCGTGCCCTCGGCATGGAAGCTGATGGTGCGCGCAGGATCGTCAAAGTCGTGGAACGTGGACTTGTAGAACTCGTCGTAGTCCTTCTGCTCGACATCGGAGCTGCGCTTTTTCCAAATCGGCGTCATGGAGTTGATGGTCTCGAGCTCCTGGTAGTCCTCGTACTCGGGCTTGTAATCGTCGCCGGCATCCTCGGGCTTGGGTTTCTGGCGGCTCTTGGACACCATCATCTGGATCGGGTAGCGCACATAGTTGCTGTACTGCTGAATCAGGCTCTTGAGGCCCCACTCGGTCAGGAAGCGATCGTAGGTCTCGGCTTCGCCGTCGGCATCGAGCTTCTCGTTCTCGCGCAGCGTCAGGATGACATCGGTACCGTGCTCGGCGCGCTCGCCGTCCTCGATGGTGTAGCCCTCAAGACCGTCGGATTCCCACACATGGGCAACATCCTCGCCATAGGCGCGGCTGACGACCTTCACATGGCTGGCGACCATAAAGGCCGAGTAGAAGCCCACGCCAAACTGACCGATGATGTCGACATCGGAGCCCTGCTGCTCGGCGTTCTCGGTCTTAAACTCCTCGGATCCGGAATGGGCGATAGTGCCCAGATTGCGCTCGAGCTCCTCGGCGGTCATGCCAATGCCGTTATCCGAGATGGTAATGGTGCGGGCGTCCTTATCAAAGGAGACGCGAATGGCCAGGTCGCCCTGGTCGATCTTGACGCTCGGATCCTGCAGGCTCTTAAAGTTGAGCTTGTCGACGGCGTCGCTCGCGTTAGAGATAAGCTCGCGCAGGAAGATTTCCTTATTGGTGTAGATGGAGTTGATCATGAGGTCGAGCAGTTTTTTGCTCTCGGTCTTAAATTGACGCATGTGCAGTCCTTTCGCGCTACCCCCGTCCGCAAAAACGGCCCGGTTGCCCGAGCCGCATCGCAGACCTGCTATGTTCAGACTTAGATTTTATAACCCATTAGCGCGCATATATACATACGGAATCGAAAAACTGTATGTCTAAGCGCTCCGATGCGTCAATTGCCAAGGAGTGTCCCCAGCTGCCGGCAGAAAAGGAACGTCCCTATCTGCCATCTACGCGCTTGGCCATCCAAACATGGGGCTGGCCCTCGTCTTCGTAGTCTACCGGGGCAATTTGCGTGTAGCCCGCCTTTACATAGAGTGGCAGCACGTATTCCTGCGCATGCAGTTTTATGAGCTTGGCACCGGCATCACACGCGGCGGCATCACTGGCCTCGACGATCTTGCTCGCCAGACCGCGACGGCGCATGCTCGGCAGCACAGCCACACGCCCCATAATATAGGTCTCCCCCGCCGCGACGCCTTCGTCCAAGTCGCACGCCGGCGACACCGGAGCCTCTGCGTCAGCCGCGCGCTCAAGCTCTTCGGGAAACACGCGCGAGCAACCGGCAAGCTCGCCGTCTACATAGAGCGTCACATGAATGCAGTTCTGATCCTCGTCGATAGCGTCGAACTCATTCTCGTAGCCCTGCTCGTCCATAAAAACGACGCGGCGCACCAACGCCGCGTCATCAAAGCATCCCGTCTTAAGTTGGATATCCATGGCCGCCCTTTCATTCAATGCGAACGTTAGGGACAGATATTAGCGAAAATGAGCTCCGCGCACGCTAAACTTCGCGCGAGCCTTCGCCAGGCAGTCGTAATGACCCACGTTATGGGCATCGCTCGCGATGAAGCTGTACAGGTTCTGATCGAACAGGCGCTGTGCCGGCTTTTTCTCGCGACCAAATCGACCGCCGGCAATAAAGTCCGCCGAAGCCTGCAGCTTGCAGCCCATATCGACCAGGCGCTCCGCCACGCTTACATCCTTTTGAACCGCACGATAGCGCTCAGGATGAGCGATGATCACCTGGTAGCCACGGCACTGCAAATCGTAAATCGTGTTCTCGTACTCTCTAAACGCATACGCATCGGCATGCGTCGAAAGCTCGAGCAGAAACTCGTTGGTCCCATCGAAATGCAAGTGCTCCGCGGCATCGATACCAAGCTCAACGAGCTTTCGATGGTTGACCTCGAAGCCCATCTGGAGCGGAAAACCGTCAGCGTTATCACGCAGCAGCTCAAAGGCATCCCACATCTTGTCGTAATCAAAATAGGGATCACGGCAGTGAGGAGTACAAACGATTCTGGTTACACCGGCCCGCTTGGCAGCCTCGAGCATCGCCAAGCTCTCATCGAGATCGGCGGCGCCGTCGTCTACACCCGGCAAGATATGGCAATGAATGTCACGCATAGGTCAGCCTTAATCAACTAAACGTTTGCTCGGTTGGTGAAGATGCCCTTTTTGGAAGTCCCCTGATCGTCGGAGCCCTTCTTCACCTTCTTACCGTCCTTGGTGTAGTAGGAGTAGTAGTACTCGCTGGTCTCGGTCTCGCAGTAGTTCATAACGGTACCGATGAGCTTGACCTTCTCGGACTTCTTAAGCTGGCCGATAGCGTTGAGCGCCTCCTCGCGCTTGGTGAAATCCTCACGCACGACAAAAAGCGTGCCGTCGGTCAGGCTGGCAATCTCGGCAGCATCGATGAAGGTGCCGACCGGGGGAGCATCAAAGATGACGTACTGGAACTTGGCGGACAATGCCTTTACCAGCTTGGCAAAGCGATGAGAGACGATGATGTCGGCAGGATTGGGAATATGCGGCTCGGCATCGAGGAAGTAGAAGTTCTTCTGACCCGTCTCGACAATTGCCTGGTCAATGGAGATCTGCTCGGAAAGGACCGCATAGAGTCCGCCGCGCGAACGAACGCCGAGCATATCGGAAAGAGACCTGCGGCGCATATCGGCCTCGACCAGGAGCACGGACTTGCCGCTCGTGGCGATTGCCTGAGCAAGGTTAATGGAAACCGTAGACTTGCCCTCGTTGGGAATCGAGGAGGTAACGGTGATGGTACGAATGGGGTCGTCCACGCTCGCAAAGCGGATGTTGGCCAGAAGGGTCTTGGCGGCATTCTGTACAACGAGCTTATCGGTGTTCTTTGCCTTAGCCATGCCTATTTACCACCTTTCATAGCCGGAATTCGGCCAACAACGGGAATGCCCAGGAGCTCTTCTGCCTCTTCGGCACCGCGGATGCGGGTATTGAGCATGTCTGCCAAAACGACATAGGCAACTGCGATAAAGATACCGGCGAGGAACGCGACGGCAATATACAGCGTGCGCTTGGGGCCGCTGGGGGCTTCGGGGGTCTTGGCCTCGTCGATAACGTTGATGCTCTGGGCAGCGCCGACGTTCTGAGCGACCGTACTCACCGAGCTGGCCATGGCCTTTGCGACCTTAGCCGTCTCCTTGGCATCGGTGCCGGTAACCGAAAGCGTAATGACACGCGTGGTGGTCTCGGAGGAAACAGACACCTTGTAGTCATCCAGATCGGTGAGGCCCAGTTCATTGGCGGCGCCGCTCTTAACGCTATCGCTATCCAACAGCGTGGCGATATCGTTGGAAAGCATCTGGCTCGCCGAGAGATCGTTGTAGCTCATCTGACCGCTATCGTCGGTCTTGGCGAGAATGTACATGCTCGTCGTCGCGGTATAGGTGTTGTCCATCGCAACGAAGGACACGATGCCCATGGCGATCGCGCAGACCACCGGAAGGGTGATGACCAGCTGAAGGTGCTTCTTCAGCAGCTGGAACAGTTCGAGAAGGGTCATGCAGCTTGCCTTTCATTTCCACAGTTCGGATTGACAAAACTGTCCGTATGTTATCGCATCATTTTACCGAGACCAAACTCTATACATAAGAAACAGGCTCTCCTGTAAAAATCCTTGATTATCGACTTTATCCGAACACCTCCCACATTCATCCGCACATGTGCG
>USNX01000018.1 GCA_900556205.1 uncultured Collinsella sp. | reverse complement strand
GCGGAGGACATTCCAAGGGCGGCAACTTGGCGGTGTATGGCGCGGCGATGTGCTCCGATGCTGCTCGCGACCGGATCGAACGGGCCTTCTCCCATGATGGTCCCGGCTTTGTCGAGGAGTTCCTGAGCGGCGACGCCTTTGCGGGTCTTTCCGGCCGCATCGACAAGACGCTGCCGCAGTCTTCGATTTTCGGCATGATGTTCGAGACGCAGGAAGATTATGCCATTGTCGAGAGCACGGAGTTCAGTCTGCTACAACATAATCCCTTTAGCTGGGTCGTCGACGGCTGCGACTTTGTGTATTGCGAACGCCTGTCTGCCGGTGCGCGATACGTCGATGGCTCTATTCGCGAGATGCTGCTTGCAGTGGAGCCTGCCGAGCGCGAGCGCTTCGTAGATGCGCTGTTCTCCGTGTTTGAGGCCACGGGCGCCGAGCGGTTCGCGGATATCGCAGGGAATCTGCGCGAGAGCCTGCCAGTGATGCTTCAGACGGCTCAGGGGTTCGACAAGGATACGCGTCGTTTTATCTCGCAGACCATCGCTGCAATCCTTAAGTGCGCGCTGCTGTCCAAGCGCCCTGAGCTCAATGTTCCTGCTGCCGGTAAGAGCCTGGCGGAGCAGCTTGAGGCGTGGCAGTCCGAGCTTCTGCGCTAGCCACTGGTGCATTGGGGTGGGCTCGACCGCTATACTGATTCGTGCTCAATTCGATCTAGAACGGAATGCCGTATATGAAAATCAATCACGCTATTCTGCATATCCTGGACTTTGACTCGGCCGTCAACGTCATGAGTCAGCGCGAGCTCGATATCGAGAGCCGTACCGTGCGCAACTTCGTGACCACGCACCTGCGTCGCGCCCGTACGTCTGCCGATAACAAGCGCGCCGCGTTTGCCGAAAACTCCGCATTCGGCGGCGAGCTCAAGGGCTATTTCTTTGGCGAGCGCGAGTTTGTGGACCTGTCGCAGCAGATCGCGGAGTTCATCTCCTCCGAGCTCGCCAAGGCCGAGAAGGCCGAGTCCACCGACGTGCTCGTCGCGGACTTTGACGATGACGAGGACGCTCGCTGGTTTGCCGTCATGCTGCTGGGTTCCAAGCAGGCCTTTATGCACGAGGTGGGCCGCGAGGAGGGCGAGGTGCGCAACGACATCGCGCGCCACTATGCTATTCTGCCGAATCCTTCCCAAAAGGTGCCAAGCTACGCGATCGTGCGCGCGAGCACCATGGAGATCGGCTACGTGGACAAGAAGCGCAAGATTGCCGGCGAGGACCGCATGCTTATTCCTGACGGGCTGTTGCAGTGCGACACGGGCGTGTCGGGCAAGGAGGTCATCGACACCGTGACACGCGTGGTCGAGGAGGTCGCCGAGGAGCACGGCGCCAACACGGCCGTGGCGCTCGCCAAGGTTAAGGCCGCTGTTGCCGAGAAGGTCGAAGACGACGAGGAACTGCCGCCTTGGGATATCGTCGACGAGGTCTTTGAGGACGAGCCGGTCATCAAAGAGAGCGTGCGTGCGGCGCTGACCGAGGAAAAGGTGCCCGAGCGTGTGCCTGTGGAGCGCAAGCAGGTCGAGCGCGCGGCCGTGCGCAATCACAAGATTCGTACCGATACGGGTATCGAGATCAGCTTCCCGGCCGAGATGGGCTCGAACTCCGAGTACATCGAGTTCGTCAACGAGCCCAACGGCCTCATCTCCATCGAGCTCAAGAACATCGGAAGCATCGAGAACCGATAGCGCAATAGTTTCTTCCAAAGAGAAATCTGGATTATATTTTGAAGTATACTTTGAAATATAATCCAGATTATTTTTTGGAGGTACAAATGTCCCCACTTGTTCTGGAAAAGCCGGTGTTTACAAAAGATCAGGTAGTTTCTGCCACCGAAGCGAGCAAGTCCTTATCTGCCGTTCGCAAGCGCGCTAAGCGCGCGCCGCAGTTTATCGCAGATCATAACGATATCGATACCGTGATTATCGACTACGCTGCCTATGAGGAAATGTACGGCGCCCTACAGTACCTTCGCGAACTTGAGCTTGATCGTATTGCGGCAGATCGAATCAAAAACGGACCACATGAGTTTATTCCGTTTGAAGATGCCCTGACTCCTGAGGAGCTCGCGGAGTTCGAATCGATGGACTCCGACGCGATTTCGGATGAGGATCTTTTCGAATGAGCGGGCACTTTGTCGTCGGCTTTTTGAATCGAGACGTCGAAAAGGAATATCAAAAACTAGATGGTTCTCAGCGAAGGCTCGTCCGCATTGCAGTGGCGAAATTAAAGACGCGCGCCGATGAAATCGGAACGCCGCTCCACGGTGAGCTTGCCGGCTGCAAAAAGATTAAATGGCGAAAGGCGGGACTCCGAATGGTTTTTCGAATCCGAGAGGACGGAACGGTTGAGATTGCCGAGATCGTGGCAATAGTGCGGCGCGACCGTTCCGAGGTCTATAAGACGGCTGCCGATCGTTTGTCGAAGCATTCAGCCATGGTCGAATACGACGGAACCTTAAGATAGCGAAGGCCGAAGCCCCGGATTGGGCTTCGGCCTTTTTGCTTTGGATGAATTGCGCTATGCGTCGATATGCCGTTTGATACCCGCGTAACTCTACAGCTGGCGCAGGCCTTCCTCGAGGCCGGTCTTGCTGTCGGTTTTCTCGTCGCGCATCTTGATGACGCGGGCGGGAACGCCGGCCACGACGGCGCCGGCGGGGACATCCTCGACGCATACGGCGCCTGCAGCCACGACGGCGCCCTTGCCCACGCGCACGCCTTCCAGGACCACGGCGTTGGCGCCAATCATGACATCATCCTCGATGATGACGGGCGTGGCGCTCGCGGGCTCAACGACGCCTGCAAGTACGGTGCCGGCGCCGATGTGGCAGTTCTTGCCCACGGTGGCGCGGCCGCCCAGCACAGCGCCCATATCGATCATGGAGCCCTCGCCGATAACGGAGCCGATGTTGATGATGGCGCCCATCATGATGACAGCGCGGTCACCAATCTCGACACGGTCGCGGATAATCGCGCCCGGCTCGATGCGGGCGTTGATGCCCTTAAGGTCGAGCATGGGGACGGCGGAGTTGCGGCAGTCATTCTCCACGTCGTAGTAGTCGATGGAGTCGGCGTTGGCGTCGAGGATGGCCTTGAGCTCATCCCAGTCGCCAAAGACGGTCTTGCCGCGACGGCCGCCGTAGACGTGCGCATCGCCCCAGGCAACCTTCATGCCGGGCTTCTCGCGCACATACAGCTTGACGGGCGTCTTCTTGGGCGCGGTGGCAATGTAGTTGATAATCTCCTGTGCATCCATCTCGGCTGCGTTGCTCATATCTTGTTTCTCCTTTACGCGGGCTTGGTTAATGATTGGCTAGGCGAACATGACCTGGTCGAAGGTGTAGAAGCCGGGATCACGGACGACGAGCTTCTGAGCGGCGGCCAGAGCGCCGTTGACAAAAATCTGACGGCTTGTGGCGCGGTGGGTGAGCGTGACCTCCTCGTCCTGGCCAAAGAAACTCACCTCGTGCACGCCGGCGACGGTGCCGCCGCGCAGCGAGTGCATGCCGATCTCCTTGGGGTCGCGCGCGCCGCACATGCCCTCGCGGCCGTAGATGGGGTGATAGCCGGCCTCGGGCTCGGCCTCGACCGCGGCGTCGAGCAGTAGCTTGGCGGTGCCGCTGGGGGCATCGACCTTTTGGTTGTGGTGCGTCTCGACGATCTCGCAGTCAAAGCCGGGCAGCTCGCGCGTGGCCTGGGCCACCAGATGGCGCAGAGCGGCGATGCCGATGGAGTAGTTGCCCGAGTGCATGACGCGGGCGTTCTGGCCCAGCTCGCGCAGGCGGTCCATCTGCTCAGGCGTGTAGCCCGTGGTGCCGGAAAGGAGTGCGGCGCCCGTACGCTCGACATAGGCAACGACGGCATCAAAGGCCGCGACGTTCGAGAAGTCGATGATCACATCGGCGGCCGGAGCGCTCTCGAGCTCGGTCAGATCAAAGCCGATCTGGGCGACGATATCAAAGACGGGCTGACCGGCGGCATCAACGATGCTCTCGGCGGTGGTGCGGATGAGCGAGCCCATGCGGCCCGTTCCCATAATGACGGTCTTAATCAAGCAGACCAGCTCCCTTCAGAGCATCGGTAAGTGCGGTGCGCGTGTCGTCTGCCATGGGGCACAGCGGCATGCGATAGTTGGCCTCGATTATGCCCATCTGGGCGAGCGCTTCCTTGACGGGGATGGGGTTGACCTCGCTAAAGAGGGCGTTGATGAGCGGCTGGCCGGCAATCTGGATATCGCGGGCGCGCGCTACGTCGCCGTCCAGATAAGCGCGGCACATGTCGTGTACAAGCTGCGGCTGAACATCGGCCCACACGCTGATGGTGCCCGAAGCGCCCAGGCTCATGAGCGGTACGGTGAGCGCGTCCTCGCCCGAATACATGCGAAAGTCGTCGGACAGCAGGTGCGCGATCTTGGCGGCATAGGCGACGTTGCCCGAGGCCTCCTTGATGCCCATGATGTTGGGGTGTGCGGCCAGGCGCTCGACATTGCGCTCGCTGATACCGCAGCCGCAACGACCGGGGATGTTGTACAAGATGCAGGGGATGTCCACCGCATCGGCCACGGTCTTAAAGTGCTGGTAGATGCCCTCTTCGTTGGACTTGTTGTAGTAGGGGGTGATGAGCAGCAGGCCGTCGGCGCCCAGGCCCTGGTAGGTGAGCGACTTGGTGAGCATTGTCTGCGTGGAGTTGGAGCCCGACCCGGCGATGACGGGGATGCGGCCTGCGACCTGCTTGACCACGGCGGCAACGACGGAGTTGTCCTCGTCATCGGTCATCGTGGCGCTCTCGCCGGTGGTGCCCAGGGTGAGGATGGCGTCGGTGCCATTCTGCAGGTGGAAATCGACCAGGCGCTCAAGCGCATCAAAGTCGACGCTGCCGTCCTTCTTAAACGGGGTGACGAGGGCGACGATCGAGCCCTCGAGGTTGCGGACATCCATATTCTTCTCCTTCGCTTCTGCGATCTGGATGCGTTTGTTCCATTGGGCGGCGACGGCGGTGCGCTCATCGGCCGCACGGCGCCGGGCGGCATCGGCGCGCGATTTGGCCAACAGCTCACGGCCGCATGGCAACACGTCAAGCGTGGAAAAGTAATCGCCCGGGCGCTCGGCGCGGCGGATGAGGTCGGCCGCGCCATCGGGGCGCAGCAGGACCTCGGCGGAGCGCAGACGTCCGTTGTAGTTGTAGCCCATGGAATAGCCATGCGCGCCTGTGTCGTGGATTACCAGCACGTCGCCCATATCGATATGCGGCAGCTGGCGGTCGATGGCGAACTTGTCGTTGTTCTCGCACAGATTGCCCGTGATGTCATACGTGTCCGTGACGGGGGCAGCGGTCTTGTCGGTGCCACCCGCCTGGCCCATGACGGTGATGTGGTGGTAGGCGCCATACATGGCGGGGCGGATCAGGTCGACCGCGCTGGCGTCGACGCCGATATAGTCCTTATAGATCTGCTTCTCGTGAATGGCCTTGGTGACCAGGCAGCCATAGGGGCCCATCATAAAGCGGCCCATCTCGGTGCAGATGGCCACATCGCCCATGCCGGCGGGAACCAGGATCTCGTCGTATGCCGCGTGTACTCCCTCGCCGATGGCGCGAATGTCGTTGGCCTGCTGCTCGGGCAGGTAGGGGATGCCGACGCCGCCGGACAGATTGATGAAGGCGACGTGTGCGCCGGTCTCGCGCTCCAGGCGTACGGCAAGCTCAAAGAGGATGCGCGCGAGCTTGGGGTAGTAGTCGTTGGTGACAGTGTTGCTGGCAAGGAATGCGTGGATGCCAAAGTCCTCGGCGCCCTTGGCCTTGAGCATGCGGAAGGCCTCGAAGAGCTGCTCGGTGGTCATGCCATATTTGGAGTCGCCCGGGTTGTCCATGATGCCGTTGGAGAGCTGGAACAGGCCGCCTGGATTAAAGCGGCAGCTGACCGTCTTGGGGATGGGCCCCGCAACGCGCTCAAAGAACTCGATGTGGCTGATGTCGTCAAAGTTGACGATGGCACCCAGCTTGTCGGCGAGCTCAAAGTCGGCAGCCGGCGTGTCGTTGGACGAGAACATGATGTCGTGTCCCGTGATACCCAGCGAACGGGCGATCATGAGCTCGGTATAGCTCGAGCAATCGCAGCCGCAGCCGTATTCGTTGAGAATGGAGATGAGCGCCGGGTTGGGGTTGGCCTTGACGGCAAAGTATTCCTTAAAGCCCAGGTTCCATGCAAAGGCGTCGCGCACCTCTTGCATGTTGCGGCGGATGCCCGCCTCGTCATATAGATGAAATGGCGTGGGGAACTGCTCGACGATATGCTCGAGTGTCTCTTTGTCCACAAACGGCTGCTTGGCCGCATATGCCTCGTTGGGGGTCAATGCCATGTCCCGTAAACCTCGCTATCCAGACGGCGCCATCTGCGCATCGAATCCGCATGGCGTGGACCCAATGTCCGGATAGCGCTCCCGCATTGCTGCAGACAGTCCTGTGGGTGTTTCCCGCAGGCCCACCAGGTTGTTCGTGCCCGAAAAGCCCAGTTCGGCGGGTTTCGCCTCCCCACGGGGTCAAAGCCTGCCGGCTCGCCCGCGGTTCTTCGTGCCCGCGCCTCTATCAAGTGGTAAAGACCCTACCACGTTGCACTTTACCAAACAAGAGTATTCGTATATAACGTTTAAAAAATGCAGGGATATGCTAGAAACAAGGGCGTCACAATTCTGCATCACAATATTGTGTGAATGGATATGCCCCATGGAAGGATCCTTTATGACCGAGCTCCAAGAACTTCGTCGCTATCGTCGCGACCTGCATCGCATTCCGGAGCTTGATTTCGATCTTCCTCAAACCATAGCCTATATCGAGGGCGTGCTCGCCTCGCTTGCCTGCGAAGTGATCCATCCGTGCCCCAGCTGCGTCTGTGCTTTCTTCGATGCTGGCGTTGGTGCCGTGCACGCCACGGCGATCCGGGCCGACATGGACGCGCTGCCCATTGCCGAGGCAACGGGGACAGTGTTCGCCTCGACCCATCCCGGCAAGATGCACGCCTGCGGACATGACGGACACATGGCTATGGCACTTGCCGCCGCGACGTATGTCGACCGTATGATTCGCGAGCAGCCGGGTGCCATCAAGCGCAACGTGCTCTTTGTGTTTCAGCCTGCCGAGGAGACGACCGGTGGCGCCAAGACGGTATGCGAGAGCGGTGTGTTCGAGCGCTACGGGGTCGACCGCATTTTTGGCTTTCACGTGTGGCCCGATCTGCCTGCGAACACGTTGGCGAGTTGTTCCGGCCCGCTGCTGGCGCGCTCGAGCGAGACACATATCCATATTCACGGTACGAGTATCCATATTGCTAAGACCTATGGCGTGCCGGTTGAGGAGTCGCACGATGCCGCGTTGGCGGCAGCGAAGTTTTTGGTTGCCGAGCGCGAGCTGATGGACGAGCTGGGCACCGACGAGCCCTGTATCGGCAAGTTTGGCCTGCTGCAGGCCGGTACGGTTTGCAACGCGGTGGCGGGGGAGGCCTATGTTGCCGGCAGTCTGCGTGTGTTTACGGACGGCATGTTCAACCGCGCGCGCGAGGGCGTGCGCCGTGTGCTTGATGAGGCATGCGCTGCAACAGGCTGCACGTACGATCTCGACTTTGCCGAGGGCTATCCGCCGGTCGATAACGACCCCGAGTTGTTTACTCGCATTGCACCGGCCTTGCCCGAACTACAGCTTGTAGATGAGCCTTTGCTGATCGCCGAGGATTTCGCCTTCTATCAGCGCCATCTGCCTGGCGTGTTCTTCTTGCTGGGCACGGGCGTGCCAGAGGCGCAAGAAAACCCGATCGACGCAGACGGCTGCCCAGCTTATGCGATGAGCGCCCTTCACACTGACGCCATGCTCTTTGACGAGGAAATTTTGCTCAAGGGCCTCGATGTCTACAAACGATTGCTTTCGCTTGACTAAGGCCTGAAGGACTATTTGTTCTAGAAAACACGAACAAACGTACGATATAATAGAGATGTAAGTCTATAGAAACGTTTGACGTTACTAACGTAAGGCGATACTATGATTGCATCGTATAAAGATGAGGATACCGAACGCTTTGCCATGGGTGTGCGGGTCAGGAGGTTCGTGCCCTTTGAGCGTGTTGCGTTGAGGAAGATTCGCCAACTGCAGGTTTGTGCTTCGCTTGATGATCTTCGCGTTCCACCGGGCAACCGCCTGGAAGCTTTGAAGGGCGATCGTGCCGGGCAATATAGCATCCGTGTTAACGAGCGCTATCGGGTCTGTTTTGAGTGGAGACAGGAGATGGCTTGGAATGTCGAAATCGTCGATTATCACAAGTGATGAGACCTCGGCCGATTTGCTGTCGCCGGTGACTCCTGGTGAGCTTCTCAAAGAGGAGTTTCTTGTTCCCATGGGCATTTCTCAATATCGCCTTGCGAAAGAGACCGGGATTCCGGCTCAGCGTATCGGGCAGGTTGTCTTGGGAAAACGTCGCGTGACGGCCGACACCGACCTCCGTCTTTGCCGTTATTTTGGCCTGACGGATGGTTATTGGCTGCGCGCTCAGATGGCGTTTGACCTTGAGGCCGAGAAAAGGCGGATCGAACCGGAACTCGATAAGATCGTTCCTGTTCAGCAGGCCATCGCACTGTAGTGCTCAGAGATGATGGGGGTGGCGCGGCGATGAAGCGACGCCGACAGTCTGCCGTATATAGTCCGGGTGGATGCGGGTGCGGTTTGCTGCTGCTTCCGGTCATCGCTGTGAGCATTGGCGTGATGTTTGCGCTTGCTGGGTTTGCCGCGGCGGCGCTCGTGCTGTTTATCACTGCCATCGGCGTGACGATTTGGCTCCGCCGCAATCGCGGGCAACGCCGTGCCGACGGTAAAACCAATGTCGGCTGGGTCGTCTTTCTGATCATTGCGTACCTGCTGAGTGTCAGCTACCTTGTTTTCTTTGTCCTGTTGATGATCAGTGCTTTTACCGGGGAATCCGTCACGGTGGGTTGATCACTGCTGGCAGACGGTCGCGCAAAGTGCGTTTGCTCGGCGTTTGGATAACTGCATTGGCCGTTTGGCGCAACCTTAGCTCTCAGCTAATGAATTCAAGTTCAATCCTTCCTACGATGTGCTGTGTGCCGGCACGGTAGCCGGATCGTAGGAAGGATGAATAATGGCAAAAGAGGGAAAGAAGCCGATCGGCAAGATTGTCCTAGGCATCATCGTGGTGCTGGTTATTGTCGGTGCCGTGGGCTCTATGGGCGGCAACTCAACCGATTCGTCTGCGAGCGATTCGGCAAAACCTGCCGAGACGACACAGCAGGCTGAGGAGCAAAAAGAACCGCAAGAACCGTATACCATTGCTGACGAGGCTGAAGACACTTCCAATCAGTTTACCTATAAGATCACGGGCACGCTGACCAATAACACGGACAAGGAAAAGAGCTACATTCAGATTGAATATGTTCTGTATGATGCCGATGGCAACCAGGTTGGAACGGCTCTTGCAAACACCAATCATCTGAAGGCGGGCGGCTCCTGGAAGTTCGAGGCGCTGGGTACGGTGTCTCCCGACCAGGTTGCTAGCTGGGAGCGTTCGGACGTAAGCGGTTTCTAGCATGTTGCATGCACTGGGGGAGGTGAAGTCGTATGCCCGATAAAAAGTTGACTGACGAGTTACTCAATGAACTTCTCGACGCGCCAAACATCGATGGCTATATCAAAGAACACGACTTTGCCGCCCCGTCGCTTTCGGACTACCTGAAGCGGCTACTGCAGGAAAAGGGCTTGGAGCGCTCGCGCGTGGTTCGTATGGCCGATCTCAATGAGACCTTTGGCTATCAGATCTTTACCGGTGCGCGTCATCCGAGTCGTAATAAGGTGCTGCAGATTGCCTTTGCGATGGCGCTGACGCTCAAAGAGACCAACCGTGCGCTGACGGCTGCCGGGGTAAGCGTCCTTAACTGCAAGGACCGCCGCGATGCGATTATCATCTTTTGCATCGATCGCGGGTGCAGCCTCCAAAAGGTCAACGAGGAACTGTATCGCTTTGGCGAGGAGACGGTGAGTTAGCGGCTGATATCTGAGCCGGCGGAGCTGTCGAACAACGATGCAAACGAACGGGGCGCGGATGCCATGGGGTGTCTGCGCCCTGCGCTATGATGGAGGCTATGGATACTCAGACCCCAACATATTCCAATGACGAGCTGACCGCAGCGCTTGCCGAGCACCTGGCGTCGCTCGATCGCGACGACAGCTATCGCGTGGAGCGAGTACTTAAGCGCTCGTCCGTTGAAACAACCGAGCTCGTGTACTTTGAAGGAACCGGCGGTGGTTCGCTCGGTCCCTTTGTTCGTAAACGCATCGATGCTTCGGCTCAAATCGGCGGGGCATACGAGCGTCTGTTTGCCGCTCAGCGGGCAGGCAGGCGTTTTGAGCACTTGCCCCGAATCGTCGATTGCCGCCGTGTGGGCGACGAGCTCAACGTGGTTATGGAATACATCGAAGGGGAGACACTCGGGGCGCTGGTGGACCGTCTGGGAGCCACCCCCGATTATGCGCGTGAATTGTATCCTGCCCTATGCGATGCCGCGGGCGAGCTCCATGCCGGTTTTGCAATGGTGGGGGAGACGTCGGCGCCGGTGATCCATCGCGACCTCAAGCCGTCGAATATCATCGTGACAGGTGCCAACTATACGCCTGATGACGGCCTGACATTTTCATCGCTGGTGATTATCGACCTGGGGATCGCGCGCGTATGGCGCGATGGCGCCGATGCTGACACCGTCAAGTTTGGCACGCGACCCTATGCGCCGCCCGAGCAGTATGGGTTTGGGCAGACGAGTGTGCGCAGCGATGTCTACGCACTTGGGGCCCTGTTGTTCTTTTGCTTGACGGGAGTCGACCCTAAACCAGGGCTCGACATGCGCGAGCAATGTGAGGCATGCGGCATTCCCACTCCACTTGCCGATGCCGTCTGCATGTCGATGGCGCTCGACCCGGCCAAGCGTTTTGCGAGCGCGGAAGCGTTGGGACGGGCGACGCGCGCGGCATACGATCTAAGTCGCCCCGTGCGGCCTCCTGCGCCTGTGCTTGTCCGTGCTCCGGCCTCGGAGACGGTGTTGACGCCCCAAGGGCTCCAGAACCCCACAGGGCTTCCTAGGCCTGCCGCCTCCACTGCATGCGGTCTGCTCTCTCGCGTTCCGGAGTCTCTGGGGCGCATTTGGAATACGCTCGTCTTCTTCTCGCTGCTTGTGTTCTTTGCCGGAAGTCACTTTGCCGTCTTTCACCCCACGGGAGCAAACCAAAGCTACCCGACGTGGCTTCTCATAATCGAGTTTTTTTTCTTTGTCGATGGCCTTATGGTGCTTATGCATTTTGCGCTGCTCGATAAGCGCCGTCTTCGTCGGCGATTCGCACTGCTCGACAGCTATCGCGGCAAGAAGCTCGCGAAACTC
>USNX01000017.1 GCA_900556205.1 uncultured Collinsella sp. | reverse complement strand
TCGCCAACACGCTCACGGACCTCATCGGCAAGCTCGCCCGAAGCGCCACGACCGGCAGCCGAACCGCCGATGACCATCGCATCCGGTAGGCAATTAAAGAGAAGCGAATCGGCAATGTCCGCAGTCGTGCGGTCGTTGAGATAAACCTCTCCCTCGCTCGTGATGAAGTGAAAAAGCTTGAGGTCGTCCAAGCGCAGCGCCGCCTTGCGACGCATGGTGTGCGCGAAATCTCGGTTAATCAGCCCGAGATCACCGGCCCAGGCACCGCAAAAATTACAGCGCGTGAACTGCGCATCGACGGCAGCGCACAGCTCGATTGTGGCATCACCATCGTAAATAGCCTCAGCTCCCCAAGGAGTCGACAGATCATGGGACAGAGCCCCGATTACATAGCCCATCGATGCAAGGGTTGAGGGAGAAACGTGCTGCTCATAGGGCATCGAGAGCTCATTGGTAATCAAAATGCCATCGACACCGCCCTGCTGCAACGCCTCGAGATCGCGCTTGGCGGCTTCCACGACCTGTGACACGCTTCCGCCCGGGTAGTACAGTGGATCGCCCGGCAGAGGACGCAGGTGCAGCATTCCGATAACCGGCTTTTCGGTCTTGAACATCGAAGTTAGAAACGACATAATGTGCTCCTTCATAGGGTTATTGCAGGGACGTTACTCCCCCAGCACCTCGATGTACACTTTTCGCTTCTGCGGACCGTCAAACTCCGCAAGATAGATGTTCTGGGCACCTCCGCACACGATGTGGCCATCTTGGACGGGAAAGAAGCAACTGTTTCCACAAATCATGCTCTTGATATGCCCACAGGAGTTGTTACCGGTGGCTCCATAGCTCGGCAGGAAGTGTGCATGCGCATAGGGGGCATCGAGTGGGGCGATGCGATCAAGCGTCTCCATAAGATCCGTCTCCACGCAGGGCAGCCCCTCGTTTACCACGATTCCGCAGGTCGTATGCGACAAAATAATCGCCGACAAGCCATTGGTCACCGAGCTGCGTTCGATGGCAGCGTGCACGTCCTCGGTAATATCGATGAACTGGTCCGGAGCAGTCGATAGATAGCTCAATGTCTCGAGCGTCACCATGTTCACTCATCCCCTTCAAGAAAACGCAGGGCATTACCCCAGTAGAGCCTTTCTCGCGCATCATCGCGCATGGGCACGGTATCGAGCGCCCGCTTGAGTTTGAATGCACGGAAACGCGGCGTATTGCTGGCGAACATCACTTGATGCGATAGCGCGCGCTCATACCACAGCGGCCCCATATCGACCGTGAAAAGACGCTGCATCATCTCCTCGGGCGAATCGATGTAAGTGATAGAGGTGTCCGTGTAGCAGTTGGGATACTTGAGCAGCATCGCCACGGTCTCGCGCACCCAGGGCCAGCCAAAGTGGGTCAAACTAAAGCGCACATTTGGATGCGTTGCGATTGTGCGCTCAAATGCAAGCGGGTTACTGCGCGAGAGCTCTGCGCCCGGCTCCCAAGACATACCGGCATGGAAAACCACCGGCTTGTTATAGCGCCCGCACAGCTCGTAAAGCGGCTCGGCCACAGCATCATCGGGGGCAAAACCCTGCTTTGCCGGATGCAGGCAAAGCCCCTTTGCCCCCAACTCGGTAAAGGCGCGCTCCAATTCGTCTGCGGCTCCGCTCACCTGCGGATCTACGCTCGCAAATCCCCACAGACGATCGGGGTGCGCGGCAACCAGCATGGCAATCTGGTCATTGGTGCCAAAGTGCCCTCCGCATGCCGTGGTTACATCGAGCGGCATGAGGACGCTCTTCCGCACGTCGCAGACGTCCATCTCGACTTGAAGCTCATCCCAATCCATGGGACTCATATGCCCCATACCAAATTCTCGTGACCAAAAACCGAATCCATCAGGCTCATCACCCGGCGTACAGATCTCGCTGTAGAGCATGGGCTGAACCAACATGTCGATAACCATTTCGTACTCCTTTCCAGGCATTTGACCCTAGTACGGCTCAAACGAACCAATCACTCGGGACGACAGCTCAGCGCCCACCTTCATACACGCCGGAATATCAAGGCCATCGATCACGCCCTTGGTAAACCCGGCAATATACGAGTCGCCGGCACCCACGGTGTTAACGACCTTCTCCGCCGGCACGATCCCGCACTCATAGAAGCGCTCGCCGTCAAAGGCAATGCTTCCCTTCTCGCCAAGCGTGGCAACCGCAACGCGCGGCCCCAACTCCCGTACGTGACGTACCCAATCACGTAGCTCCGGAGTGTCCTCTTCAAACGACATGAACGCATAGTCTACGTAAGGAAAATGAGCCTCACATGCATATTCGGGATCCTGGCTGAACACCGAGAAGTCCATAACCACCGTCTTGCCCGCTTCATGCCATTCGGGCAGGAGGTCCAAACAATTGCCAAACAGGTCGGTATGGATGATGTCATGCTCCAGGATAAACGCCCGGTCGTCTTCATTCGGTCGATATGTCTCCATTACGCCATCGATTGCCTCGAGATGCACGCGATCGACGCCGTCTTTCAATGCCATGAGCATCACCGAGGTGTCGCCATCCTCCACCCGCAGATGAGAGATATCGAGCCCCTCGGCGGCCAGCGCCTCCCTCATCTTGTCTCCGTACTCGTCCTTGCCGACAACCGACACGGCAGATACCGAAACGCCCATTCGTGCAAGATGGATACCCCAGTCAATGCCATTGCCAGTCGGATAGAACACGCCGATGTTTTGATAGACGTCCGCGCAGCAAAAACCAGCCGCACACGCTTTAATACCCATGGTCTTCTCCAATGTACAAAAGGGGACCCACCACATGGCGAGCCCCCTTTTCGCGTTTCGCTTATTGTTTTGCATCGGCTGTCCAAAGCCTCATAGCCAGACCGCCGTACGCTTTCTTAAGCTATTCGACGATTGGTGCTCCGTGGCCCCAAGAACCTTCCATGCCGCACACGGTCGAGGCAAACCCGGCAGCAAAGTCGAGCGCGCGCTCGATGGCCTCGGCGCCATCCTCACCACGCTTGACGGAATCGAGATAGCACATCAAAAACGAGGTGAGGAACGAGTCGCCCGCCCCCATGGTGTCCTTCATGTCCGTTACCGGTTTAGCCAGCTGGCGGTAATAACGCTCGCCGTCGTAAGCAATGCAGCCCTCGGCCCCCGCCGTAGCCGACACAAAACGCGGACCCAGACCCTTCACCCATGCCAGACGCTCGCGAATCTCGTCCTCGCTCGCGGCATCCGCCGCACTAAAGAAAGCGAAATCGACGTAGGGCGCAATCTGCTCGTAGTACTCGTCGGTGGAGTCGTCCGAAAAGTCAAAAGAGACCGTGACGCCCGCAGCCTTCAACTTGGGCAGCTCGCGCTCGGTAAAGCAGTAGTTGCCCGAATGAACCACATCGAACTGCTTCATGTACGCAAGGTCAAAGCGATCGAGGACATAGCGCGCATCGCCACGGATACCGCCCTCGTTGGAGCCAAGGAAGACACGGTCACCGTCAACGACGGTCACGCGAGCCGCTCCGTTCTCGCCAATCATCTGCTCGCACTTGTCAAGCTCGATACCCTCATCCTCGAGGCTTGCAATGACATGCTCGGCAGCGGCGTCATTGCCAAAAATGCCCATGTATGCAGAGCGTGCGGCACCGCATTTCTTGGCATAAACGGCGAAGTTCACCGCATTGCCGCCGGGATACATGGTGTGGATATGCTCGTAGCGATCGACGACGTTGTCGCCAAATCCGAGCGCGTTAACGTTAAATGCCATGGCCTTTGCCCCTTCTAGTACTCGACGACGCCCATGTAGCGACGGAAATCGGGATCATGGTCAAACACCTTGCCGCGTGCGGCACGCAGCTCGCAGTTCATGGCGTAGAACAGCACCGGGTCCAGATAGGCACGGACGCTCGCCGGCACGGCTTCCATACCGTACTCCTTGGCATCGAGCACCATCAGCGTATCGGTATGCGTCTTAAGGAACGCCAGGGCGCGCTCGTCCATAGCACGGCACTCGCTGGAGCCCATCTGCAGGAAGTAAAAAACGCCATCCTGAGTAGCCTCGAAGGGGCCATGGAAGTACTCGGCAGAGTGGATGTAGCTGCAGTGCTGCCACTGCATCTCCATAAGAGAGCAGATAGCGAAACCGTAGGTCTGGCTAAAGTTGGGACCGCTGCCCAGAATATAGAAGAACTCGTGCTCCTGGCAAAGCTTGGCAAAGCGATCACCCAGCTCGGCATTTACCTTCTCGCGTGCCGGGGGAAGAATCTTATCCATCTCGGCAATACCGGCATACATATCGGCAAGATCGGCGTAGCCCTCCTGCTGATCGAGCAGCTCGGCCGCAAGCGACAGCGAAATGCCAGCGGGGACCTCGGCCTGCGGCACGCCCTCGCCCCACGGGTAGACCCACGTGGTCCACTTGCCGGAGTCAATCTTGGATCCAGCGTTGTCGGTCTGGGCGATCACCGTAGCGCCGGCAGCAAGGGCAATCTCACAGCCCTCGACGACCTCGGGGGTGTTGCCACTGTGGCTGCAAGCAATGACCAGGGATTTCTCACCCAAGCGGCGCGGGCGCATGATATCAAACTCGCGAGCCGTATAGATATACGAAGTGAAGGTGGTTGCCTCGCGCTGCAGAAGCTCATGAGCCGGGATCAAATCGATCATGGAGCCACCGCAAGCAATCCAGTAGACGCTGTCGAACTTGCCCTTCTCGGCAATTGCCTCTTTGATCAGGTCGTGTGCGTTCATATCCAGTTCCTTTCTTGTTTGGTCCACAATCAATGACGTTGGTTGCGTGGCCGATAGTTGTTTTAGTCAATCAGATATTTCTCGAATGCGGCCATGTTCTTGGCATCTGCCGCCGCCGGGTCATCATAGTAACGACCGTCCGTGATTTCCTGGCCCAGCATGCCGTCGAAACCATGGGCGTTGAGCGTGGCAACGAAGGCGTCCATATCGTGCTTGCCATCGCCCCACACCAGATGGCCATACGGATCACCGTCGATAAAGTGCATCTCGTGAATTGCCCCATCACCAAAGGCGGCAAACCAGTCCTCGAGCGTCTCGCCTGCAACGCCCATCGCGGTTGTATCAACCATGGGCTGTAAGTACGGGCTCGCGACCTCGTCAATCATGCGCTTCGCATCGGAAACCGTCGTCACAAGGTTGCTCTCCTCGGGACGCAGGCTTTCCATCGTAAGCACCAGACCGTGCTCGCCGGCATACTCCGCCAGAATGGACATGTGCTCGCGGCTGCGCTTCCAGGCTTCCTCGCGGTCCTCGTCCCAGTCGCCCCAGCCCGAGTTGACGGACATACGGTCGCACCCAAGTACCTCGGCAAGCTCAATGCCGTGCTTAAAGTACGCCAGGCTGCGCTGTTCATGCAGCGGTTTGCGTGCGCAGTATTGCCAAGGATAGACAACATTCTCGGGACACAGAGTACGATACCTAAGCCCACGGTCTGCAGCTTTTTTCGCCAGGACCTCAGCCTCAAAGTAGCCCGTATGGTCGAGTGTCACATGCGGCTCCGCACACCACAGCTCAATGGACTCAAAGCCCAAACGCTGCTGCACATCAAGGAAGTAATCGAGCGACCACATGATGTAGTGGATATTCATGCCCGCAATCTGTTCGCGGCGCAGCGTCGGCTTGGATTCAGACATCTTATGCCTCCTTATTTCGATCGAACACGATTTGTCCGTCCGACATCGTCATATCAACCGAAAGATCGCGTGCGTCGCGATAATCGAGGTCGAACACATCCCGATCGAGCACGCAGATATCAGCAAGCTTGCCGACCTCGAGCGTACCCAGCTCGTCTTCGCGCATCAGATCGTACGCGCCCCCGGCAGTCCAAGCACGCAAGAGCTCGACAAGCGTCAGCGCGTTGGCCTCATTCACGGGCAGTCCATCGTCGAAGTATCCGCCGCACGCACTGTAGATTGACTCGCCCAGGCTCGGAATCAGCAGCGGCAAATCCGTACCACAGCACACCGTGCATCCGGAATCTTCCATGCCGCGGCGATTCCAGCTGTGCAAAAGTCGCGTCTTGCCAATTTGTCGACGCATCATCGACAGGCAATCCTCGCGCCGGTCCAGCGTCAGAATCTGCGGATAGACCTCGCAAATTCCACCTAACTTGCCAAACTTGACAAGATCGGTCGGATCAGAGTTCTCGAGATCGGTAATCGCATGGCGGCGAAGCAACCGTCCATGCTCGTCTCGAGGCAGCGAGGCATAGAGCGCCACGGTGCGACGAACGGCGCCATCGCCCTGGCAATGCAAGGAATATCGGAAGCCGTCAGCATCAATTGCGCGCAGCTCGTTCTCAATCAGATCCCACTCGGGCTCCTCGACAACCGTCTTGCCGGCAGCGCCCGCATCGGCCGTGTCCTCATAGGGGTCAATCATCTCGGCAAGCCCCGCCCATACGCCGCGATCGGTCATACGGTTGAAGCCAGAAAAACGAACGAACGGTCCCCGGAAGCGCTCTCGTGCCTCGCGGGCATATGCCAGATTTGCACCGGCACCCACCGGCTGCGACATCATAGAGACGCGAACCGTCAGCTCACCAGATTCCTCACGGCGAGCCATTTCGTCGGCAAAACCGTAGTAGTCATCAAACGCCATCTCCTTGATGGCGGTAACGCCGCGCTCGTTAAGCATGCTCATGTAGTCCGAATACCCCGCACGTACCTCGGGCAGCGCGAGGAAATCGCTCATCATGCGCCAGATCTTCTCGGCATAGCACGCCTGGGGTGTAAAGCCGTATCGTGCACTGGCGGCAGCATTGAGAACGCAGGTCTCCGCACCCGGTGTAAAGCAGACGACAGGGATATCGCCAAAACAATCGTCAAACACAGCTGCCGTATTTGCGTTCTCGGCATCCGATGCCAACGTTTCGGGTAGGCTGTGGCCAAAAGCCGCCGCGCAATCCGGATGATCTTCTTTCCATGCACGCAAGAGCGACACGGCCTCTTTGGCATCAGCGATGCCGGACAGATCAGACCCCAACGTCCGCAGCGCCCAGCCTGTATAGAAGGTATGCACATCGATCAGGCCAGGCATGACGGTACGGTCGCCCAGATCAACTACCTCGTCCGCTTGGGTCAAATACGAAGCTACCTCACACTTGGTGCCAACCGCCTCAATTCGATTGCCACGGACCGCTACGAAACCTTCGAACGGCAGGTCCCCCGTACCGGTAAAGACGCTCTTAGACGTCAGGACCGTTAAACGATCAGACATCACAACCACCTACACCGGAAGCATGCCAGAGATTGCCGTTACGATCAGGCCAAAGACGACCATGAAAATGAAGAACTTCCAAATGGTCTTCCACCATTGGCCAAACGAAATCTTAGCCACGGCAAGGCCGGCGACCGTCATGCCCGCCACGGGACTGATGGTGTTGATGGTCTGATTAGCAAACTGGAGCGCGGTAACGGCAGCTTCGGGATTGAGGCCCATAAGCTCGGTCAGCGGACCCATGACGGGCATGGTGAGCGCCGCAAGTCCAGAACTCGAGGGAACCAGCAAAGAGAGCAGGCCAAGGACGATATACATAAACGTGGTGTAGACGGCAGCGGGTGCACCGGCGAGCGCAGTAGCGAGCGCCTGGAGGATGGTGTCGATGATCATGCCGCCCTCGGCGATGACCAGAATACCGCGAGCGATACCGATAACGATAGCAGCGTACGCAAAATCGGCGAGACCCTTAACGAACTCCTCAGCGATCGTCTGCTGGTCAAGACCGCCCAGGATACCGGCAAGCAAGCCCATGCCAAGGAACACGGCGGAAATCTCATTCATGTACCAGCCCTGGGTAACAAGACCCCAGACGATAATGCCCATACCGCAGGCAAAATCGATAAGTACGAGCTTCTGACGGGTAGTGAACTCTTCCTCGATGGAGGCATCGGTCACGGAAAACTCAACACGCTTGAGCTTGTCGTCCTCGTACGTAATGGACGACTCGGGGTTTTTCTTGACGCGCATAGCGTAGCGCATGGCCCATGCGATACCGACGGCAGTAAAGATGACCCAAGAAACGGCGCGCAGCCACAGCTGAGGATTGCCCTCGATGCCAATGATGCCCTGGGCGATCAAAACATTAAACGGGTCGATGGTCGAAGCACAATATCCCAGGTTAGGACCAAGGAAGCAGATGATGAATGCCGTCATCGAGTCATAACCGATACCCATCATGATGGGAATGAAGATGGCATAGAACGGCAGGGCTTCCTCAGACATGCCAAACGTAGTGCCGCAAATGGACAGCAACGTCATCGTAATGGGAATGATGAGGATGTCCTTGTTCTTGAGCTTTTTAATCACACGGCTCATGCCGGCATTCAAAGCGTTGGTCTTGGTGATGATTGCGAACGATCCGCCAATCAATAAGACGAACGCAACGACGTCGGCAGCCTCCTGGATGCCCTTAGTGGGCGCTTGCAGGACCGCGAAGATATCCTGACCCAGATTGATGGTCTCGCCGGTCTCAGAATCGGTGTAGTTCTTATCGACCTGTTCATAGGTTCCAGCAACGGCGACTTCGCGCTCGCCCGCCGCTGTCGAAATCGTCTTGCGCTGATACTGACCCGAGGGAACGATCCAAGTCAGGACCGCAAAGACAACGATCAGCAAGAACATGATCGTATAGACATGCGGTAATTTGAACTTAAAACGTCTGTTTGTCTTCTTCGCCTTCGTATCTGACATAGATACCTCCAAAGAACTCGAGACTGCATCGCATCTCGCTTCAACGCTTGCATAAGGCAAACGTTCTATGACGTTCTATAGATTACCAGCAGCTTTTCCCGTCATCAAGATAATTTCAAACTGATTGCCGCAACGCGGTTGAACGGTCGCGTTCGCGCCGTGAACGGTATGGAAGCGCCCGGTGAGATGATCCACCGGGCGTTTCCATTCGCAATGTCCTAGATGTCAAAAACGTAGCGAGACCCAACGATCCGCTGACGACCGATGATAAACGGCCGCCGTTGCTCATCGAAAAAGAAGGCTTCCATATAAAACAAGGGTTCGCCAACGGGAACCGCCAGCAACCGAGCGACCTCGGGCGATGCGCACGCGATCTCGAGCGTGCACGGGTCGGTAAACGCGGGCATGCGGCCAGTCTGGTTGCGCACGAACTCAAAAATGGATTGGTTAGATAGAGGCGCCGTTGATAGATAGGCGTTGTCCTCGTAAACGTATATGTTGTTCTCAAGCATGACGGGGACGCCATCGGCAGTACGCACGCGCTCAACGCAAATCAAGTCAGTTCCAACGGGAACACCAAAGAAATGTGCTTCGGTGGAATCCGCCGGCAGTATCTTTCTCGAAATGACACACGCCCCCGGTTCCATTCCGTTAACGCGGCATGCGTCCGAAAAACTCTGAACGTCATCCTTCTGGCGAATCTTGCGCTTGAGCTTGGGGGCATTGACAAACGTGCCTTTCCCCTGTCGCTTCGTTAGATAGCCCTGCTGGACGAGCTCCTCAATAGCACGTCGCACGGTAACGCGGCCAACTTTATAGCTCTCAGCCAATTCGAATTCGTTGGGTATCCGCGCGCCTGCCTTGTAGGCGCCGGAGTTGATTTCGTTTTTAATGATATCGATAACCTGTTGGTACAGCGGTATCGCTGCTTTACCGTCAGTTAGCCCTTCAGTCGGTGGCATATACCCTCTCCAAGCACGATTAAGTCTAAAGCGGGCTCAGGGGCATTCAACAAGCCCTTAAGCCCGCATTAGCTTAAAGTATGCTAGGTGTCGCACCAAAATGTTGGCTATTTACTCATCAGACCCGAAAAACGCGCAACTACCGCGCTCCTAAGAAAGCGTGAGCAGCTCCGGCAGCTGGTCGATAATCTTGTCCGCGGCATCCTGGCTAAAGCCAAAGCGTTCCTCGCGCTTGGCAATGACTGTCAGGCCGGCTCGCTTGCCAGCGGTGATGCCGGGCACCGAATCCTCAACGCAGCAGCAGCGATTCGCGGGCAGCCCCAGCAGGTCCAGCGCATGCAGGTAGATGTCGGGCTCGGGTTTGCTCTCCTTAAACTGCTCGCCGCTCACCACATACTCAAAGGCATCAGACAGCCCGCATGCGTTGAGCACTTCCTCGATGCTAACCATGGGAGACGAGCTGGCAAGCGCCACGCGAACGCCACGGCGCGGCAGCTCTCGAATCGTATCCACGGCGCCTGGGTTAATCAAAGCCTGATAGTCACGCGGACGCTTATGCGCCCACTCGTCCCAACGGGCCAACGCCTCCTCGCCAGTGAAGTGTCCCTTACCGGCGCGCTCAAACCAATCGACCAGCATATGCAGGAAGAACTGATGCGAGGTACCGACCTGCCCATTCAACTCCTCTTGAGTCAGATTAAGTCCAAGCTCCTTGGCAAACGCGGCAGTCTCGCCCAAGTAGTAATACTCGGTATCGACAATGACGCCGTCCATGTCAAAGATAACGGCGTCGAACGGAAATGCGGACACGGCACCCTCCCTAGCAAAAGGACGCCCGCAAGCAGGCGCCCGAGCCATGCATTAATCGGCGATTCTAACCCAGCAGCTTATCCAGCGCCACCGCAATGCCATCTTCGTTGTTATCGGCGGTCACCATCTGGGCTACAGCCTTAACCTCTTCGACGGCGTTACCCATGGCAACACCGGTGCCGGCCCACTCAATCATGGACTTGTCGTTCTGGCCGTCGCCAAACGATACGACCTCACTGGCATCGATGCCGAGCTTGGGCAGGGCACCCTCGAGTGCGCGGGCCTTGTCGATACCGGGCGCCGTGTACTCAAAGTACCAGTCGGCCGTAAACATGCCCGAAAGCGTCTGCTTAAAGGGCGCATACATCTCCTCGTAATGCGCCTGCAGGTAGGCCGGATCGCCCGCCGTCAGCAGCTTGTCCACGGGATAAGCATCAGCGACCTTATGCAGGCTCTCCACCTCGCGAATCTTAAGATCGCACGCATCGCGCTCGTATTTGACGATGTTTTTCTGCGAGCCGTCAGGCAGCGTGATCATGCAGTGATACGAATCCACGACATGCAAATCGCGACCGAGCGAAATCATAGGGATCACGTCAAAATTACGCAGGTGATCAATCAGACGGTGCAGCTCGTCAGCCGGCATAGCCTGGTCAAAAAGGACCTCATCGGTCTGAGCGTCGACCACATGCGCGCCATTAAAGGCAACCAGCAGACCGTCATGGTTTTGAAGGTCGAGCTCCTGCGCCAAGGCGTGCAGTCCCCATGCGGGACGGCCCGAAGCCAAGATGAGCTTAATGCCCGACTCCTGCGCCGCGAGCAGCTTCTCGCGCGTACGCGGGCTAATCACTTTCTGATCGTTGGTGAGCGTACCGTCGATATCCATCGCGATGGCTTTGATTGCCATATATGCCTCCCTGTCATTGAACAACCTTGTCTGAGCCATCATACAGAACACCCATCGCGACTCCGTTTACAACGGGCAAAAAGTCATATTGTCTCGAACATGAACGGCGTGTGGTCGTGAAGCTTTATCGCTCAGGTCAAATACGTCTGCTAGCGACGCTCATCCGTCGGTGCGCCCTCGACGATCGCGATGCCCGCCGATGCGCCTAACGCGCTGGCGCCGGCCTCGATGAATGCGCAAGCCTCTTCGTAATTATGGATACCGCCCGCCGCCTTGATTGCCACGG
>USNX01000016.1 GCA_900556205.1 uncultured Collinsella sp. | reverse complement strand
GAGTCGCACCGGCGAGCGACGACGTAACCCGGTGCGCGGAGACAAAACGCACGAAGGATACGGAAGAGAGATTGGGGCGGGCGGTGGTTACCGGAGCTATCGCTCACACCCACCCCAGGGAGTGGTTGGCAAACCTGTCGCTTGGGCAAGCCTCCGAAGAGGCTAGAGTGCCCGGAGTCGGGAGCGACAAGCCCGACGAAGCGTACTTTGGTACGCGAGGAGGGTTGGAGCCCCGAATCCAGGTGCTCTAGTCCTCTTCGGCTTCCTCAGCGAGACGCTGAGCAGCCAGCTCGGGGGTGAGACCCTTGTACTCGGTCTCGCGGCCCTTGGCGCTCACGACGCGGACGACCTCGCCGATGAGCAAGAGCACGATGAAGATGACGATCATCGGAACCTTGTCGCTAATCTCAGCGGCGGAGAACGGAATCAAAGTCGCGACGATGGCCAGGACCAGCTCGATGCAAGGAATGGCCAGCATGACCTTCATCATGGTGCCCTTAAACGGGAACGTGAAGATGCGCTCACGGTTGGGGTCGTTCTTACGAAGGTTGAGGAACGCCGGGAACATCGGGATGTAGGTGAGCAGCAGGAAGACGACGGAGGTGCCAAAGAGCATCCAGAAGACGCCGTTGGAGATGGCATCGATGGGAACCAGCTGCAGGCACAGCACCAGGGAGGCGACGATAGCGTTGACCAGGTTGGCGCCGTTGGGCATGTCGTCCTTGGAGATCATCGAAGCAAAGACCTTGGGCATGTTGCCGTGCTCGGCAGCATAGCGAGCGACGGAGTTGACGCCGAAGGACCAAGCAGCCATGTTGGCGAACAGGGTGATCAGGAAGGCGATGCAGATGACCTTGAAGATCATGGAGTCGCCCACCATGGTCTGGACGGCAAAGATCATGCCGTAGTCGGGGTCGATGGCATCGGCCGGCACGGCGGCACCGATGCCAAAGCCGGCGAACAGGTAGATCACGGCGATGGACAGACCACCGACAATGATTGCCTTGGGGATATCGCGAGCAGGATCGGCCATGTCGTCGGTCATGGTGCAGATGACCTCGAAGCCCATGAAGTTAAAGATGATGATCGACAGATAGCCGAGGGCGTTAGTGTTGGTGAGCTCGGGCAGGAAGGTGGTGGCGGACATATCGTTCGCAAAACCATTCTCCATGGCGTACCAAATGCCCAGAGCGCCGACGATAACGGCAACGGCGACCTTGATGATGGCGCCACCGTTGAGGACCCACTCGGAGTCAGCCGCCTTGGAGCGGCCCATGAGGTAGACGATCCACACAAAGGCAAGATCGATACCCATCTTGGCGATCAGATTGAACTCAACGCCAAAGACCATGCCCAGAATGTCGGGGAACATGGTAGCCAGCGAGGCAATCCACAGCGGGTAGTTAACCCAGTAGTAGTACGAAATGCGGGCGCCCCACTTGTCGCCCAGGCCATCGCGTACCCAGTCGTAAATGCCACCCTCGCCGTCATAGGTGGTGCCGAGCTCGGCGACAACCATGCCATACGGGAGCAGGAAGGTCAGGATCAGGAAGATCCACCAGAAGAACTGCTGGTTGCCAATGGCAGCAGCAGGCGCGGCGGCCTCGCAGACGAAGACGACGCAGATGATGGTCGAAATGACCGTCAAGAAGGAAAGCTTTTTCTTTCCGTCGCTCATGATGAGCTCCTTTGCTCAGTCTTGGACAGATCCGAGGCCCAAGGCACTAAGGCAATCGCTTGGGCCTCGGTGAGCGGGCGACAGGAGACGAGCATCCGCCGCCCGCAAACGTGCTTTTAAAAGCCTTGGGGCTTAGAGCTGCTCGAGAGCCTCGAGAGCGGCGTGGAGCTCGGCCTTGGCGGAGTACTCGACACCCTCGTCGTTGAGCGGGGTGCGCTTGCCCAGAGCGGCAAGGAGAGCACGGATGGAGTGCTTGCGGTTCTCGGCCTCGACCCAGCACAGGGAGCGCTCGGGGTCGTCCATGACCTCGTCGACGACCTCCTCGTTGCGGGTGGCCGGCAGGCAGTGCATGAACTTGGAGTCTGCGCCGGCGAAGTTCATCATGTCCATGGTGACCTGATACTTGGGATAGAACACGTCCATGTAGTTCTCGCCCGAGACCTCCTCGTCGTACAGGCCATACCACACGTCGGTGTAGATGAAGTCGGCACCCTTGATGCACTCGATGTCGTCGGAGATGACGATGGAGCCGCCGGAAACCTTGCAGTTCTCCTCGGCGATGGCCATCATCTGCTTGCCGAACTCGGCGCGCTCCTCAACGGTACCAACGTGCAGGCCGCCGTCGGGGATCTGGTGGCCCTTAGGTCCAAACTGGACGAACTTCATGCCGACCTTGGAGGCGATGAACATGAGAGAGACGCAGACCTGGGTGGCGTCGCCGATGAAGGCCAGGGTGCAGTCCTCGATCTTCTTGCCCTCGGGGAGGTTCTCGAGCATGGTCATGAGGTCGCCCATCTCCTGCGTGGGATGGTTGAACTCGGACATGCCGTTGATGACGGGCACAGCGGAGCCCTCGGCAAGGCCGACGACGTCCTTGTGACGGTCAACGCGAGCCATCATGATGTCGAGCAGCGAACCCATGACGCGAGCGGTGTCGCCCAGGGACTCGTGGCCACCGAGCTGGATGGTGCCAGGGCCATAGAACTGAGCGTGGCCGCCGAGGTCGGTCATAGCGGTCTCGAAGGAAAGACGGGTGCGGGTGGAAACCTGCTGGAAGATCATGCCAAGGCTCTTGTTGCGGAGCAGGTGCGGATAATAACCGTCAACCTTGATGGCCTTCTTCATTGCCAGGCCAAGATCCTCGATAGCCAGGATCTGCTCTTTGGTGAAGTCGTTGGTGTCGATGAAATCCTTAGGCAGTGCCATGTCGATTTCCTTTCCGCCGGTCTTGCCGACTATTACTGAGAGGCGCTCGTACATCACGCCTCGTGTTGACAACACCATCATTCACCCGTATGCAATTTTTACCTAGTTTATTCGGGATTAAAGACCGTTCACGGAGTTACACCCCCTCTAAACCAATATAAACCCGCAGGTAGCTGGCTTGCAGGGGGTTTACTATCTAGAACCGTGAACGGTATACGGGTATCCTGTATCACGTCCTCTAATCCGCAACGGGACATACGGTTGAGGGCGGTATATCCGTAGGGTTTACGGAGCTTATCCAAAGATCAGATGAGATGGGACGGCGACAGATGAACACGCTCATGTTCTTCTACACCCTAGCGATACTCGTTATCTGTATTGTGACGGCGGTGCTTTCGCTTGCCGCCTATGCCTCGTCTCGTCGACGCTTCTTTATCTATGGCAGCGGCGTTTTTATTTGCTACGCCATCGAGATGACCGAGATCTTCTTTTTTGAATACACGTTGCAAAACCAGAGCTTTCCAGCCAGCGACTATTACTCAATTACCATGCCTGTGTTGCGGACCCTTGTGGCGACCGCTTCACAGGCTTTTATTTGGCTGATTGCCATGGATTTGCTCGACAAGCACTCTAAGAAGCTGTTCGTCATTCCCGTCGCAACGTTCTTGGTAAGCGAGCTGTTGATTACCGTCGCCGTCCCCTATGGTCCCATGCACCAGTGGCTTTACTACACCATGCGCCAGGTGTTCCTTGTCTTTGTGGGACTGTATATCTTTTGGACGGCTCGCAAGAGTACGAAGGTTGAGCTGAAGGCACGTGTTAACAACCAAAAGAAACACCTGATTATCGGCGCCATTCTGGTTGGCTGCATCGTTGCCGAGGACTTCTACAACATCCTGGTAGTTCCCATGAGCCTGGCGCCCTCTTGGCTGCAGCTGTACCTGTCCGAGCGCAACTTTAGCGAGAACGTCTTCGCTTGCTACTTTGCCATCCTGCTGATCATCTACGCCTATCACGTGCTTTCGATCCGCATGCAGGAGGCTCCCGAGGAAAAGAACGTCAGCGATCTTGATCGACACATCGAAGAGCAGATGCCCTTCTATCGCAACGCCTACAAGCTCTCCAACCGCGAGACCGAGGTCATGCGCCTGGTTGTGCTGGGCAAGTCGAACCAAGAGATCGCCGACGAGCTGTTCCTTGCCGTGGGCACCGTCAAAACCCACATCCACAACATCCTGGTCAAAACCGAACAGCAAAACCGCACCACGCTCATCCTCCACTTTTGGAAGCGCTAACCTGCCAAAAAGGGACAGGTTTATTTTGGTAGGTTTTATCTGGGCAAACGTCGACCGCCGCGAGGGAGTTGCTTTCCCTCGCGGCGGCTATTCACGCTGGTTTTGTGACGGTTTTGCCCGCTTGCTACTCGCTGTAGCGGGTGGCGATGGCAGCTTGTACCATGCCGGCACTCATGAGGTACGTCACCAGGAAGTAGCCGCCGTAGGCTGCCAGGAAGATCGCGCAGGTGAGGCCCACGGTGCCGCCGATGCTCATAGCTCCGAAAATGCTCACCATCTCGATGATCACCTTAAGTGCCACAAAGGAGTGCGCCAGGCCCACTACCAGCGGGAACAGGAAGAATACCGCTTGCTGCGCCATCACCGAATGGCGAATCTGGCGGTCGTCACAGCCAATCTGTGCCAGCACACGATAACTGCGGCTGCCGTCGGCCACGTTGGAGAGTTGCTGGATCGACAGAATCGCCGCGCATGCAACGACCAATACAAAGCCGATGTAGATGGCTAGGTAGCTAATAAGACCGTTCATTTGCGCTGCTTGCGTGTACATTTCGGAGCGTGTGATAAAGATTCCCCACGACCCCGGCTCCTTGCCGTCAACGAGCAGATTGTCGAGCAGAGTGTATTTAATGCTCTCGTCTGCCTCGGTCGTATCCATCCCCTGTTTGTAGTTAACGAGCAGGCTACTGGAATACGGCTGCAGATTAAGTTGGGACAACAGCTCATCGGCAACGACGACGGTACCCGGATTACTGCCCATCGCCGAGTTGGCGATGGCCGCCGTATCTTCGTCCGACTTATCGGTTGCGGGCTTGAGCGTATGCCCGCCCAAGGTAAGGGCATGGCCGCCAGCCATATACTTGGTGTACAGGTCGACCAGCTCGCCGCCCATATCACATGTGAGCAGATACTGGTCGTGACCGATGTGCACCGGCTCCTCGCCCATCATCTGACGCAGTTTGTTGTACTGGCTCGCCGGCGTCACAAACAGACCCATCGTATCGGCATTGCTACCCCCGAACGCTTTGGGAAGCTTTTCGCCCATAATCTTGCACATCTCACTTGGGGTCACCGAAGGATTCGAGCCGCCAAATGGGTAACTCAGATACGAATCGATCTGCACATGCTCACCGGCAACATCGGAGATATCGACCTTCTTGCCGGTCTCGACGTTGTTGTCCGCCGACTTGCCCTTGCCGTGCCATGCAGGGTACAAATCGACCGTTGTATCGGCCAACACCATGCGATCGACCTCAGACGGATTGGCATACCCTTTGTACCCTTTGTAGTAGTCGAGTGTATCGGGCGTGTAATAGACATACGTCTGAGACACGTCAACAGGGTTATAGCGCTCCAGGTTTTCATTCATCACGTTGGCAATTGACATACCGCACGTCACCGAGGTGATGGCCAAAAACAGGAGCATCGCGATGACGCCCATCGAAAAGCACACCGTGTTGACCTTCGCCGCAAGCTGGCGCACGGTAAACATGTTGAGGCCGCGCCAATACACGCCGCGCAGGCTCTGCAGCAGCTTGATGAGCATGCCCGAGAGTCCCCAGAACAGGGCAAAGGTGCCCACGGTAACCATAGCGGTCGTAATGCCAAACTGGCTCATGGCCTCTTGCAGCTTGCTGTCCGTCGCGGTTAGCGGGAACCCATCACGTAGCAGACGGTAATAGGCCACGCCCACCAGCACCACGCCCACGGCAAAGATGGCAATCGCGATCCAAGGGTTGCGTGTCTTGATGCTCTCGTTGCGACGCTCGGCACCCATAAGCTCGATGAGTTTGGTACGACGCACGGCGCGAAGGTTCAGCAGTAGCGTGAGCACGAACATTACGAGCATGCAGGCAAGGGTCAGATTGAACGCATGCACCGAGAAAAAGAAGTGGAAATTGGCGATCTGTGTCTTAAAGAGCGAGGCCGTAAAGAACGTCATGAGCTGGGAGAGTCCCACACCCAGCACAATGCCGGCGACAAAGGCCACGACCGATACGATCACGGTCTCGAGCGCCATGATCGTGGCGACGCGCCCGCGCCCCATGCCGAGCACCTGGTACAGGCCAAACTCCTTCTTGCGGCGTTTCATGATGAAGTTATTGGCGTACACCATCAAAAAGGCCATGACACCGGCCAAAAAGTACGTCAGGTCTCCGAGTATGCTGCCCATAACCTGCGCCAAGCCCTCTTCATCGATTCCGGCGATGTCGACCTGCATCGAGATGGTGTTAAAGGCATAGAAGACCGTGACGCCCAGGGTGAGCGTCAAAAGGTAGACGAGGTAGTCGCGGCCGGCGCGGCGGACGTTGCCCCAAGCGAGTTTACAGAGCATCGGAGCCCTCACCGCCCATCATGGCAACGACCTCCATAATGCGGTCGAAGAACTCTCGGCGGTCGGTGTCGCCGCGGCGCAGCTCGGTGAAGATCTTGCCGTCGCGAATAAACAGCACACGGCTCGTGTAGCTGGCGGCAAAGCTGTCGTGCGTAACCATGAGCACGGTGGCGCGTAGGCGGCGGTTAAGGGCCTCCAGGCTCTCGAGCAGCAGGCGAGCGCTCTTGGAATCGAGGGCGCCGGTGGGCTCGTCGGCCATGATCATGGTGGGGTCGGTGACGAGCGCGCGAGCCGCGGCAACGCGCTGCTGCTGACCGCCGGACATCTGGTAGGGATACTTGTCGAGCACCTGACTGATGGACAGGCGCGCTGCCACATCCTGCACGCGGGTCGAGATCTCTGCCGAGTTTGTGCGGGCAATGGTGAGCGGCAGGGCGATATTCTCGCGTGCCGTGAGCGTATCGAGCAGGTTGGAATCCTGGAAGATAAAGCCGAGCTCCTCGCGGCGGAACTGCGAAAGCTTAGCCTGCTTCATGCGCGTCACGTCCTGACCGTTAATGCGGATCGTGCCGCTCGTGGCGCTATCGATGGTCGAGACGCAGTTGAGCAACGTCGACTTGCCCGAGCCCGAAGCGCCCATGATGCCAACGAATTCGCCGCGGTTGACCGTAAAACTGACGTCGTTGAGTGCACGGGTCACGTTGCCCAGCGCTCCGTACACCTTTTCGAGATGCGCGACCTCCAGTACCGGGGTCGCCATGTGCGTGGTTTGCATACCGAGTCCTTTCTTGCGATTAGTCTACGGCATCTATAGTCGCAAGAAGCCGAGTCGGCTACCATCGATATGGCTTACGCTTGCCTTACCGTTGTGTAAGGTACGGGTAGCTACCCTGTCACGTGTTGATGTTGAGAGAGGACTCCTGTTGAAGACTGTTCATGTTGCCGCTGGGATCATTCGCAAGGAAGGATCTGACGAGCTGCTTGCCGTGCAGCGCGGCTACGGCGACATGCAGGGACTTTGGGAGTTTCCCGGCGGCAAGCTCATGCGCGGCGAGACACCCGAGGACGCCGTACGCCGCGAGCTCATGGAAGAGCTGCAGGTCAAAGTCACCAACCTGCGCGATTTTTATACCGTTGAGTATGACTACCCCGATTTTCATCTCTCCATGGAGTGCTACTACTGCTCGCTCGCCAATGAATCCGATGAGCCTCAGAAGCACGACCGCCAGCTCGATATCCGCTGGATTCCGCGCACCTCGCTTGCCACGGTGGAATGGATGCCCGCAGACAAGGGGCTCATCGATGCCCTGATTGAGCTGAAGGAAGACCGGCTCGAGGCCAACGGCACTGTCAACGACGCCGAGGCCGCCACGACCGAACACCCCGCTACCAAACCCAAGCGCGCACCTAAGCGCCGTAGCAAAAAACGCCCCAAACCAGGTCTGCTCGACGGCATCGATACCTCGGACCTCTCCGCTGACGAGCGCGAACTGGTCCGCCGTCGCGCCGCCATCAAAAAGTCCATGAAGGGCAACAAGCGCGCCAATACCAAGCCAGAGCTGCTCGTTCGCCAGCGCCTGCGCGCAGCGGGCCTCACCGGCTATCGCCTGGAATGGAAGGTTCCCGGCAAGCCTGACATCGCCTTTCCTGGGCGCAAGATCGCCATCTTCGTCAACGGCTGCTTTTGGCACCGCTGTCCCAAGTGCAACCCCAGCCAGCCCAAGCGCAATGTTGAGTTTTGGGAGGCAAAGTTCCGTCGCAACGTCGAGCGCGACCGTGCCGCCGTGGCAGCACTCACTCAAATGGGCTGGACGCCCATAACCATCTGGGAATGCGAACTCAAAAAGGACCGCATCGACGCCACGATGGAAAAGGTCATCGATCAGGTGCGTGCCGCGGCACCGCAACGCTAACAGCGAGCATTCACACGCTCCGCACGTCCGCGCCACGTCTACGCCACAAACCTTAGAAAGCCCTTAAGCTCAAAACCTTTCAAGAGTGTTACTCAATAGCCTTGACCTGCGGTTTCATCGTAACACCAAACCAGGTTAAGCCTTTCTTTAGCGCTTCTTTGAACGGTCCGCTGCATAATACTGCCAACGCACGGGACCTAGCAGCACACCCTGTGCGCAACCTTTTGGTGGACATCGAGGAGGCCGCATAAGCATGCATTCTTCCAATGACGCAGTACAGCAGCCATCCCTAAAACATGCAAACCTTTTCTCCTTCCCCCCGACACAGAGAAACGGTCTCCTCGACTCCCCCACCACAAAAACCAAGCGCTCAGCCGATCAGAGCCTCAACTTACGAGCATCCTTCGAAAAGCTCCAAGCATCTCTAGACAAAACCTTCCCCAACCAAGCCCGGGCATACTGATCCCTCATCAACAAAGTAGCCCTCACGCTCCAATTTTTCCGCCCAACGCCACAAGGGCGACGACCTCAAGCAGGTCAACTTGGGAGGGACGAGGGCTTAGTTCCCCAATCTTTCCGCAGGGGGCAAAAAGCCTCGCCGCACGAAGTGCGCAGCGAGGCTTTTTGCATGCCCGAGGACGATTGGGGAACTAAGCCCTCGTCCCTCCCCGGGATATGTAGCGAGTCGGAGTACCCTTGCTGTTACTCTGCTTTGCCCACAGAGTTGAGGTTGGTCATGCGGATCTTAACCAGCTCGGTGATCTCACGCATGCCCTCCTTGGCCGGCTTCTTGGGGTCGAAGCAGGCAGGGTTCTCGGCCATGTAGGCCATGAAGCCCTTGGTGTAGGCCTGACGCAGCTCGGTGGCGTAGTTGACCTTGCAGATGCCGTTCTTCACAGCCTCGGCAACCTGCTCATCGGGCACACCGGAGGTGCCGTGCAGAACCAGCGGCACGTCGACGGCGTCGCGGATGGCCTTGACCACGGACTGCTCGATGTGCGGATCGCTCGTGTACACACCGTGGCTGGTGCCAACGCCAATAGCGAGGGAGGTGCAGCCGGTACGCTCGACGAACTCCTTGGCCTCGGCAGGATCGGTGTAGGGGCTCTCGCCCTCAACCGCGGGACCGTCGTCCTCCTTGCCGCCAACCTTACCGAGCTCGGCCTCGACGGGCACGCCCATGGCGCGGCCAGCGTCGGCGACGGACTTGGTCAGGGCAATGTTGTCCTCGAAGGACTCGTGCGAACCGTCGATCATGACAGAGGTATAGCCGGTGCGGAAAGCCTGCATGCAGCGGTCATAGCCATCGCCGTGATCGAGGTGCAGGGCGACGGGCACGGAAGCGCGCTCGGCGGCAGCCTTAACCATGCCGTAGAAGTAGTCCAGGCCAGCGGTCTTGATGGTGCCCGGGGTGGTCTGCATGATGACGGGGGACTTGGTCTCCTCGGCAGCGGCCAGAACGGCCATAACGAACTCGAGGTTCTCGACGTTGAACGCGCCGACGGCGTAGTGGCCGGCCTGAGCGTCCTTGAGCATCTTTTCGGTGGTAACAAGTGCCATGAGCGTTTGCTCCTCTCCCTCGCCCGCATCTGGACATCGGGCGTAGTCGTTCACAAGGCGTTTCACCTTGCGTTTTGCTGCGCCCATTGTATGAAAATCGACGGGTCTGAATGTGCGAGATATTGTCGTCGCGCGAGGTCGAGCCTTCATTTTTGAAAAGCAAACGGAAGGGATCGAGGCCGAGTGCATGTGTTCAATATTGAGTTTTGAGCGTTGAGTGTCTTTCTTTTATAGAAAAGATAAGTAATCGAAAGGCGTTTTCTTACTCAAAAAGAAAATGAACGAAAATAGAGTCAACACAATTCCTGCAAATATTGCCGAGAATGGAGTAGCCATGGCCCACGCAACAACCCGTGCTTTCGCCGACGAACGTCGTGCCGCCATCATGGAGATGCTCGAGCATAATGCCTCGGTGCAGGTGGCAGAAATAGCCCAGACCTTTGGCGTGTCCTCCGTCACGGCCCGCGCCGATCTGGACGCGCTCGCCGAGGCTGGCAAACTGCGCCGCACGCACGGCGGTGCCGTCTCACTCCACAAGCGCCTGACCGTCTCCACGCAAGACCGGCGTATTAACGTCAACGTAGCCGCCAAGCAGGCGATCGCCCAAAGCGCCATTGCGCTCGTCAGCGACGGCGACACCCTGCTCGTCGACTCAGGCACCACGGCACTCGAATTTGTCCGCCTGCTCGATCAGCGCGACGGCATCACCGTCATTACCGCGGACATCACCATCGCCGATTACATCGACGAGAGCATGCCCTCGGTCGACGTCGTCATGCTGGGCGGCGCACTGCGCAAGGGCCACCGTTATCTGTACGGTCCGCTCGCCATGCAGGCGTTGCAGATGGTCCACGCCGACCTCGCTATTATGTGCCCCGGCGCCTTTGTCCCGGGCTGTGGCTTTACCACCGACTTTCCGCAGATGGCCGAAACCAAAACGGCCATGATCGCCGCTGCGCGTCGAGGCGTCGCCCTGATGGACGCGAGCAAGGTCAACGGACGCGGCATGTACCGCTTCGCCGAACTTACCGATGTCGACACCATCGTGATGGACCGTGATCCCGATGGCTCCGTCGCTACCTCAATCGCCGAGGCCACCGACGTCGACGTCCCAACCCTCATCCTCGCCACCGCCTAAAACAAAAACCACCACAAAGGTACCTGTCCCCTTTGTGGTGGTTTGCGCGTCAAAAGTGAACGTATTGCTACTTCGCGAGTTCGTCGGCGAGCGTCTCGATCTGAGCGCGCGAAGCGTCGTTGAGCGAACCCAGGACGGTCACCTTGTTCTGCGCCAAGGTGATATCCTTCATACCCTCAAGCTCCTTGGTCATAACCTTGGCGGCGGCAGGCGCCCAGGAGCCAGCCTCGACAAGTGCCACGGTACGGTTCTGATAGGCGTGCTCGGCGAGCGTGTGGATAAAGGTGCTCATGCACGGGAAAATCTCGCCCTGATAGGTAATGGAGGCGAGCACCAAGCGGTCGTAACGGAATGCATCCTCGACGGCCTCGGCCATGTCGTCACAAGTCAGGTCAAAGACAGAAACCTTCTGGCCGCGAGCCTCGAGCGCAGATGCGAGCTCCTCAACGGCGGTCTTCAGATGGCCGTACACGCTCGCATAGGCAATCGTGATGCCCTCGTCCTCGGGCTGATAGCTCGACCAGGTGTTGTAGGTGTCGAGGTAATAACCCAGGTTCTCGGTAAGAACAGGACCGTGGAGCGGGCAGATGATCTGGATGTCCAGATTGGCAGCCTTCTTGAGCACGGCCTGCACGAACTTGCCGAACTTGCCCACGATGCCAAAGTAGTAACGACGCGCCTCGCAGGCCCAGCCTTCCGGATCCTCAATGTCGTTGGCGCCAAACTTGCCAAAGCCGTCGGCACTAAAGAGCACCTTGTCAGTGGCCTCATAGGAGAAGAGCACCTCGGGCCAGTGAACGTTGGGGGCGCCGACAAACGTCAGACTGTGGCCGCCCAGATCGAGCACGTCGCCCTCTTTGACGACCATCTTGCGCTCGGGGAAATCAGTGCCAAAGTAGTTGACCATCATGCGGAAGGCGCCCATGCTGGCCACGATCTGCGCCTGGGGATAACGCTCCATAAAGG
>USNX01000015.1 GCA_900556205.1 uncultured Collinsella sp. | reverse complement strand
GTTCACGACCCGCTGTCCACGCAGGTTATCAGCCGCGACCATCACGCCTATCTCGCCGGCGTTCTCGCCACCACCGCAGCCACCTGCGAGCGCATCGCTACCGAGGTCCGCAACCTGCAGAAGACTGATACGCTCGAGGCCGAGGAGCCGTTCCGTAAGGGCCAAAAGGGTAGCTCCGCCATGCCGCACAAGCGCAATCCCATCACCATGGAGAAGGTCTGCGGTCTGTCGCGCGTCGTGAAGTCCAACGCCCAGGTTGCCTTCGATAACGTCGCCCTGTGGCACGAGCGTGACATTTCGCACTCCTCTGCCGAGCGTGTCGCCCAGGCCGACAGCTTCATCGCACTCGACCACATGTTCCAGTGCCTCATCCGCGTTATCGACGGCCTGCAGCTGTATCCCGCTCGCATGATGGCCAACCTCAATAAGACCCGCGGCCTCATCTTCTCCTCCAAGGTGCTGCTCGCCCTCGTCGACACGGGTATCACCCGCGAGGACGCGTACGCCATTGTGCAGGAGAACGCCATGGCAACCTGGCACGAGGTACAGGATTGTGTCTCCGGCCCCACCTTTAAGGAGCGTCTCGAGGCCGACCCGCGCTGCACCGTCAGCCAGGAGAAGCTCGACGAGATTTTTGATCCGTGGGACTTCCTCACCCGTATCGACACAGTCTTTGATCGTCTGGAGCAGCTGAGCTTCGAGTAGGTTCGAGCATAACGTTAGCTTTTTAGGGCGCTTTGCTGGTAATGTGTGTTGCCGGCAAAGCGCCTCGTTGCATTTAGGGAAAGACGGGGATAATAGTCGTCTCGAATAACATTCTGAGAGGGGATCGCATGATTTCGTTTGATTACAAGCCTCAGGGCGTGTGTGCTCGCAATATTCACCTTGACCTTTCCGATGACGGCAACAAGGTGATGGGCGTTGAGTTTACCGGCGGCTGCGATGGTAACCTCAAGGCCATCTCCAGGCTGGTCGAGGGTGCTCCTGCCGATCGGGTAATCGAGGTTCTCGCCGGTAATACCTGCGGTATGAAAAAGACCTCCTGCGCCGACCAGCTTACGCGCGCTATCGAGGCCGCTCGCGCCGAGATCGCCTAATGGGTATCGCCGATCACATCAAGAACGGAATATCGCGTCGCGGCTTTGTACTCGGTGGGGCTGCCGCGGGCGCTGCCACGGTGCTTGCCGGATGCTCGAAAAAAACGGGCACCAGCGATGATGCCGCCGGCGAGCCGCAGGTTATCAAGGACGATTCCAAAATCATCTCGATTACGGATGAGTACGAGGCAGTCGACATCGATCTTGAGCCGGCGGCGTCGTGGACGCTGCCTCTGGGTACGCTGCTGTACTACTGCGACGGCGATTACGCCGCGGCGATGATGGCGCCCGCATCGGCACTGCACGCCAACACACTCGGTGTGCTTAACCTGGGCGATGGCTCGCTTACCACATTAATCGAGGATCCTATCGAGGGCACGGGATATGCATTCTACGATGTCCGTGCCGGCGACGGCGTATTCGCGTGGGTTGAGATGAACTTTGCCAATTCATCGTGGAAACTCTACGCTCAAAATCTATCGGGCGCTTCGCTCTCTGGCGATGTGGTTGAGCTCGATCGAGGTGGCAAGGACTATGATCCGCCCCTGTTTACGGCGTTTGGGTCATCGGTTATCTGGTATAAAATGCCTTCGGCGGGCGGCAATAAAACGAGTAGTGATTCGTTTTGCTATCGTCGCTCGCTTGATGAATCCAAGGCCGAGGCAATTTGGAAATCGACGGGCCGCTTTGCATCGGCCCCGCGCGCGAGCGACGGCATTTTGACCATCTCGCCGCGTGTCCGCAACGACGAGGGCGTCTACTACGGCATAACGGCAATTGATCTGACCGACGGCAACAACACCAAGCGTGCCCAGCTGGTCCTCCCTTCGTCAGTTTCGCCTTTCGAGGCCGTGTATATGGGCGATACCTTCGTGTTTTCTATCGAGGCGGCCTATAGTGGCGTGGGCAGCCTGGGCAATATGGGCACGTATATCGGTAATGAGGGAGGGCCGTACCTCTTCCTGTCACGCGAGCCGCTCGCATGTGCGGCTGGCAAGAAGAATAAATACCTTGTTAAGGTACAGGCGTCGCATTTCCTGATCGACACCTCTGCCAAGACCTATGGCTCGCTGCTGTCGCCCGACCGCGCTTTGGAGTATGGCGATTATCCAGCTACGGCGGGAAAATCGGACTCATTCCTTACGTACGCCACGGTGCGCAACAGCCAGGGTATACCAGAGACGGTCACTGCACGCCTATTTTCTCTTTAAGCTTAGAGGGGTTAAAAAGGCGCCAACAGGGGAATAAACGCGTTGTAATTGTGAGTACCGCCCGCCGAGCTGCCGCGTCATAGCGGCATCCGGCGGGCTCAGGTGCGTTAAAATGGGCTTGTTCTTAGCTAATTGAGACAGGGGGGCCGTGTTATGGCTTCAGATGCAAAAAAGATTCTGCTGGTCGAGGATGAGAAGGCAATCCGTGACGCCGTCGCTGCCTATCTCGAGCGCGAAGGCTACTGGGTTGTGGGCGTCGGCGACGGCCAGTCCGCGATCGAGGAGTTCGAGAAGCATCAGTTCGACCTGGTCGTGCTCGACCTTATGCTCCCCAAGATCCCCGGCGAGCGCGTTTGCCGCACCATTCGCGATACCTCGGATGTCCCCATCATCATGCTGACGGCTAAGGGCGAGATTGAGGACCGTATTATCGGTCTTGAGCTCGGCGCCGACGACTATCTGATTAAGCCGTTCTCGCCGCGCGAGCTCGTCGCCCGCGTTCGCGCTCTGTTCCGCCGTGCCCATCAGGCCGACGAGCCCGCCGTCGAGGTACTCGACTTCGGCGATCTGGTCATCGATATCTCGGGCCACAAGATCTTGGTCGAGGGTAAGGAAGTCGATCTGACGGCTTCCGAGTTCAAGCTGCTCACCACGCTTGCCCGCCATCCCGGCCGTGTGTATAACCGCATGGAGCTGGTCGAGAAGGTGCTCGGGTACGACTTTGAGGGCTATGAGCGCACCATCGATAGCCACGTGAAGAACCTTCGCGCCAAGCTGGGCGATGATCCCAAGAAGCCCAAGTGGCTCTACACCGTCCATGGTGTCGGCTATCGCTTCGAGGCTCCGGCTAAGACCGATAAGTCGGACGAGAAATAGGGAAATCACATATGACACCTGCGCGCTTTGAAATCGGACAAAAGCACAAGCAGGAGAGCGAGGCGGGTTCCAAGGCTAGTTGGAACACGCCTCGTTCCGATTCACGGCCAACGATGAGCTATCCCTCGCGCATGGCACTTGCTTTTGCTCTGACATCACTCATGACGGTATTGGTGCTGGTGGGCGTTGTCTCTGTTGTGTGGGGCACGGTCTTTTCGGATTACACACGCTCCAATATCGTCGAAATCGCAAATTCCGCTGCCGAGAAGTTGGCGACCTCATATGAGGAAAACGGCTCTTGGACCGCGGGAGAACTGCGCACGGTCGCAACGTCGAGTTTGGTTTCCGACGATCTGGGCATGCAGGTCGTCAATAAAAAGGGCGTGATCGTTTATGACGATTCCTGGCCCTCGGCAAGCGCCACCGCCGATGTACGCGAAAACCAGGCTACGACCGACGACACGAGCGGCAAGAGGGCATCGCATAGCCCGGTCTCGTCTGCTCCAACCGACTCCGATAGCGTTGCTAACGTCGAGATTGTAACGTCTTCCGGCGAGCATGTCGGACAGGTAAAGCTGTGGGCCATCGGCTCCGACGCTCTGCTCACCAAGGCGGACTCTGCGTTTAGGGAGAAGACCTTTAACGCCATGGCCCTCGCCGCGGTTGTTGCAATTTGCATTTCGGTCGTTATCGGATCGCTCGTGTCGCGCATGCTCACCAAGCCGATTCATCGCATCACCAGTACCGCAAAGCAAATCCGTGACGGCGACCTGTCGGCTCGCACGGGACTGCGCGGTGATGACGAGATCGATCAGCTGGGTGAGACCTTCGATGAGATGGCCACTTCTCTCGAGAAGGATATGAAACACGAGAAGCGCCTGACCTCAGACGTTGCACACGAGCTTCGCACGCCGCTTATGGCCATGCTCGCAACGGTCGAGGCCATGCAGGATGGCGTGTATCCCACCGACGATGAGCATTTGGAGACCGTTGCTTCCGAGACGCGTCGCTTGGCTCGTCTGGTGCAGCAGATGCTCGACCTGTCGCGCATGGAAAACAGCGCGGCTCCGCTCAACCTTGAGCCGGTGGACATGGTTCCTTTCGTGCGTTCCATCGTCAATGCCCAGGAGCGCCTGTTTGTCGACCGCGATCTGCGCCTGCGTTTTGCGGACGAGACCCAGGGTCACGACGATGTCGTCGAGGCCGATCCCGACATGATCACGCAATGTGTTATCAACCTCATGAGCAACGCCATGCGCTACACCCCCGAGGGCGGTTGGGTCGTGGTGTCGGTGCTCAGTGACCGCAAGCACGTCAGCATTGCCGTTTCTGATACCGGTATCGGTATTGCCAAGGACGATCTGTCGCGTATCTTCGGACGATTTTGGCGCGCCGATGCCAGCCGCGCCCGCGAAGCCGGCGGCCTGGGCGTTGGCCTCGCCGTGACCAAGCAGATCGTCGAGCGTCACCATGGCTACATATCCGTGGAGTCGGAGCTTGGAAAGGGTACGACTTTTACAATTCATCTGCCCCGCGAGCACACGGCAGACGCGGCATCTACTACAATGGAACACTAGCTTTTCGCTATTCGGTGAAGGAGGGGCCGCGTCCCTGCCGCTCCGAGTTTGCGAAAACATGCGGGAAAGAACCCGCATTTCTGTCGTATTTAGGTAAGGAGTGACTCACGTGACAACGATGGAGCGTCGTCCGGATTCCCGTGGCAAGGTTCGTGATATTTACGATGCCGGTGAAAACCTGCTGATGGTCGCCACCGACCGCATTTCTGCGTTTGACTTCATTCTTCCCGACGAGATTCCGTTTAAGGGAGAGGTACTCAATCGCATCTCGGCATTCTGGTTCGATAAGTTTGCCGACATCGTCCCCAACCATCTCGTTTCCATCGACCCGGCGGATTTCCCCGAGGAGTTTGCTGAGTATCGTGACTACCTCGCTGGCCGCGCCATGCTGGTTAAGAAGGCCCAGACGATTCCTATCGAGTGCATCGTCCGCGGCTATCTGACCGGTTCGGGCAAGAAGACCTACGACGAGAACGGCACCGTCTGCGGCATCCAGCTGCCTGAGGGCCTGACCGAGGCTTCCAAGCTTCCTGAGCCGCTGTTCACGCCGTCCACGAAGGCCGAGATCGGTGACCACGACGAGAACATCTCGTTTGAGCGTTGCTGCGAGATCGTGGGCGAGGACATCGCCACGCAGATTCGTGACCTTTCCCTCAAGATCTACAAGGCTGCCGCCGAGTACGCCGCGACCCGTGGCATCATCATTGCCGACACCAAGTTCGAGTTTGGTGTTATTGATGGCAAGGTCACGCTGATCGACGAGTGCCTCACGCCCGACTCCAGCCGTTTCTGGCCTGCTGCCAGCTACGAGGAGGGCAAGATCCAGCCTAGCTACGACAAGCAATTCGTCCGCAATTGGCTCAAGGCCAACTGGGATATGACGGGGGAGACCCCGCACCTGCCCGCCGAGGTCATCGATGGCACGTCCGAGCGCTATCGCGAGGCCTTCCAGATCATCACGGGCTCCCAGTTCACAAGCATGAAGGAGAACGCATAAGTGAGTACCCGTAGCGCCACGAACAAGCGCACGCAATCCCACGAAGTTACCGGGGTTGCGCGCAAGTCTGCCGCATCTGCTAAGCCCGCCCGCCAAGCAGCGAGCTCCGTTCGCGTCGTGCCGGCTTCGTCTAAGGCACGCCGCAAAGAGCTCGAGAAGGGCGAGAACCTCGAGGGCCTCTCTAAAGAGGAGAAGCGCGCCCGCAAGGCTAAGCAGCGCGCCAAGGAGGACCGCATCTATACGGTGTCGAATATCCTCCTCAAGCAGGACGAGGACTACACCAAGCGCCGTCGCATCTGGTGGATTGTGCTCGCCATTGGCATGGTGCTCGTCGTGGCAATTTGGGCCTCGCTGTACTTCGCTCCCGCTGGCATGGTGTCCAGCCCTGTCCAGATGGTCGGCATCGTTTTGTCCTATGTCATCATCCTAGGTGACTTTATCTACGACTTCGCTCGTATTCGTCCCTTGCGCAACATGTACCGCGCGCAGGCCGAGGGCATGTCCGAGAACAAGCTCAACGCTCTTATCGAGCGCGCAGCTGCCGAGGAGGACAAGAAGGACTCCAAGAAGAAGTAGCGTTTGCATACATACTTATCGCTAAGATATAAGGCGCGTCGTTTTTGCGGCGCGCCCTTTTACTGTTCTATAGATAGATGGAGTGGCACATGATTCGAGCTGCCCTGACGGTCGAAGAGGCCCTGGAGGGTATGAAGTCCCTGGAGCCCAAGATTAAAAACTATGCGCGCCTGGTTGTCCGCAAGGGCGTAAACGTTAAGCCCGGCCAGGAAGTCGTCGTTCAGTCTCCGGTTGAGTGCGCGCCCTTTGCCCGCGTGGTGGTCGCGGAGGCCTATGCTGCCGGCGCCGGCCACGTGACGGTCATCTGGGCCGATGATGCCGTGACGAGGCTCACGTACGAGCATGTCGAGAAAAGCTATTTTGAGCAGACGCCCGAGTGGAAGCGCCTGCAGCTGGATTCCCTGGCCCAGGACGGTGCCTGCTTTATCTTTATCGAGGGTGCGGACCCCGCCGCCCTTAAGGGCATCGATCCCGCTAAGCCCGCTGCAGCTTCTAAGGCAAAGAACACGCAGTGCAAAGTTTTCCGCCGTGGACTGGATTACAACATCAATCCGTGGTGCATCGCCGGCGCTCCGGTCGTGGCTTGGGCGCGCGAGGTGTTCCCGGGAGACGCCGATGAGGTTGCAATCTATAAGCTGTGGAATGCGATTCTGCACACCGCTCGCGCCGATGGCCAGGACCCAGAGAGCGACTGGGAGCTCCACGACGCCGCATTCGAAAAGAACCTGCGTTTCCTGAACGACAATCGTTTCGACTGCCTGCATTACACCGCGGCAAATGGAACCGATCTGATGATTGGCATGACGAAGGGTCACGAGTGGGCCGGCGGCAAGGGCAAGACGCCCGATGGGCACCCCTTCTTCCCCAACATTCCCACCGAGGAAGTCTTCACTTCGCCCGATCGCATGCGCGCCGACGGTATCGTGTACTCGGCCATGCCGCTCATCCACCACGGCAATAAGGTCGACGATTTTTGGATTAAGTTCGAGGGCGGCCGCGTGGTGGACTACGACGCCCGCGTGGGCAAGGCAACGCTTGCAAGTATCATCGATACGGACGAGGGCGCTGCTCACCTGGGAGAGGTCGCGCTCATTTCCAAGAACACGCCGATCCGCGAAAGTGGTGTTCTGTTCTACGATACGCTCTATGACGAGAACGCCAGCTGTCATCTTGCGCTGGGAGTCGGCTTCCCCGAATGCATCGAGGGTGGATATGATATGTCCAAAGAGGAGCTCCTGGAGCATGGCGTTAACGTCTCGAGCACGCATGTCGACTTTATGATTGGCACGGACGATATCGATATTACGGGCATTACGCCTGATGGACGTGAAGTTGTGATTTTCCAGAACGGCCAATGGAGTTGGGAATAGTCCCAGACCGTGGTACAATGCCACCCGCGGGCCGTTAGCTCAGCTGGCAGAGCAGGGGACTTTTAATCCCAAGGTCCAGGGTTCGAACCCCTGACGGCCCACCCAAAGATTGTTGAGACGGTCAACTTCGGTTGGCCGTCTTTTTTGTTGCCGGTGCACGGGTTCGAACCCGTATCTATCTATATATAAGAACGCTTGGCGAACAAAACCCGCCTTTTACCGATGGGAAACAAATTGCTGATGCCTTTGGAGTAAAGTAGCGCTCCAGAGATGACCGATGTCTCAATACTCATAAAACAGCTGGTCATCGCCAATATCAGAAGCCAATGCTTCAGTTTTAACCTCAGTGACGCGACTGAGGGATCTATTCATTTGTGAACAAAATATGGAGTGCGCGATTCCCGCCCCCGGGGCCCCTCCGGTCTGGCAATATATCTCCTTGCCGCGCGGCCCGGTCGAACCGGATCAGCCGCGGGGCGTGCACCTTGAGAACCGGATACTGCGAGGATGGACACTTACTTCAGTGTCGCATCCGGGCAGACATCGAACCATTTGAAATGGTCTAACTTGGATTTGTTTTTCGCAAGGCCGCCGAGAGGCGGCCCCGAGAAATTCCTTTTCCTATCTAATAGAACCATATGAATCGAACGGAACCGATCAGCGATGAACTGAGAGGACCGGACGGGCTCGAGGCCCATATATTTTGGACGGAGAGTTCGATCCTGGCTCAGGATGAACGCTGGCGGCGCGCCTAACACATGCAAGTCGAACGGCACCTGCCCTCGGGCAGAAGCGAGTGGCGAACGGCTGAGTAACACGTGGAGAACCTGCCCCCTCCCCCGGGATAGCCGCCCGAAAGGACGGGTAATACCGGATACCCCGGGGTGCCGCATGGCACCCCGGCTAAAGCCCCGACGGGAGGGGATGGCTCCGCGGCCCATCAGGTAGACGGCGGGGTGACGGCCCACCGTGCCGACAACGGGTAGCCGGGTTGAGAGACCGACCGGCCAGATTGGGACTGAGACACGGCCCAGACTCCTACGGGAGGCAGCAGTGGGGAATCTTGCGCAATGGGGGGAACCCTGACGCAGCGACGCCGCGTGCGGGACGGAGGCCTTCGGGTCGTAAACCGCTTTCAGCAGGGAAGAGTCAAGACTGTACCTGCAGAAGAAGCCCCGGCTAACTACGTGCCAGCAGCCGCGGTAATACGTAGGGGGCGAGCGTTATCCGGATTCATTGGGCGTAAAGCGCGCGTAGGCGGCCCGGCAGGCCGGGGGTCGAAGCGGGGGGCTCAACCCCCCGAAGCCCCCGGAACCTCCGCGGCTTGGGTCCGGTAGGGGAGGGTGGAACACCCGGTGTAGCGGTGGAATGCGCAGATATCGGGTGGAACACCGGTGGCGAAGGCGGCCCTCTGGGCCGAGACCGACGCTGAGGCGCGAAAGCTGGGGGAGCGAACAGGATTAGATACCCTGGTAGTCCCAGCCGTAAACGATGGACGCTAGGTGTGGGGGGACGATCCCCCCGTGCCGCAGCCAACGCATTAAGCGTCCCGCCTGGGGAGTACGGCCGCAAGGCTAAAACTCAAAGGAATTGACGGGGGCCCGCACAAGCAGCGGAGCATGTGGCTTAATTCGAAGCAACGCGAAGAACCTTACCAGGGCTTGACATATGGGTGAAGCGGGGGAGACCCCGTGGCCGAGAGGAGCCCATACAGGTGGTGCATGGCTGTCGTCAGCTCGTGTCGTGAGATGTTGGGTTAAGTCCCGCAACGAGCGCAACCCCCGCCGCGTGTTGCCATCGGGTGATGCCGGGAACCCACGCGGGACCGCCGCCGTCAAGGCGGAGGAGGGCGGGGACGACGTCAAGTCATCATGCCCCTTATGCCCTGGGCTGCACACGTGCTACAATGGCCGGTACAGAGGGATGCCACCCCGCGAGGGGGAGCGGATCCCGGAAAGCCGGCCCCAGTTCGGATTGGGGGCTGCAACCCGCCCCCATGAAGTCGGAGTTGCTAGTAATCGCGGATCAGCATGCCGCGGTGAATGCGTTCCCGGGCCTTGTACACACCGCCCGTCACACCACCCGAGTCGTCTGCACCCGAAGTCGCCGGCCCAACCGCAAGGGGGGAGGCGCCGAAGGTGTGGAGGGTGAGGGGGGTGAAGTCGTAACAAGGTAGCCGTACCGGAAGGTGCGGCTGGATCACCTCCTTTCTAGGGAGATACGTTCTTAGAGAGACAAACTTTAACTCGAATGGAGGGCAGGAGCCCGTCCGGTAGATGTCCGCCAGGATAAGTCCCCGCAGCACCCGGTCCCCGGGGTCGCACCCGCGTACCTTGAGAGCCGCATAGCGATAGGAGAGAGATGGAAGAGTATCCTCTTCCAGACTCGATTCTTTTCTGCGATTTAAAGACAGAATGATAGCAATCATTCATCCGATCCAAACAAGAAGAATTCACTTATATATGAGTGAGGAGCATCTGATCGCGAGCACAGTGAAGACACTGTGCCGCGGTATGAGATACCCGAATTGCGACATACGAGCGCTATTCATGATATCGATTAATTTAATTTAGCGACACGTGGATATCCCGCGGGCCCGATGCGGTCCCGCAAGATACCACGGGCGCACGGCGGATGCCTTGGCACAGGGAGCCGATGAAGGACGCGGCAAGCTGCGATAATCCCCGGCGAGGAGCACACATCCTTCGACCCGGGGGTCTCCGAATGGGCGAACCCATGCACAGCAGTGTGCATATCCCCCCGCTGAACACATAGGCGGGGGGAGGACAACCCGGGGAACTGAAACATCTAAGTACCCGGAGGAGAGGAAATCAATCTCGAGACTCCCCGAGTAGCGGCGAGCGAAAGGGGACCGATGGCCAAACCGTCGAGCGGGCATACCCGGCAGGGGTTCCGCCGACGGGGTTGCAGGGCCGCGCATCCGGGGGCTGCCGCCCCCGGGCGCAGGTCCGGCTGGGGAGCGGAACGGCATGGGAGGGCCGGCCGCAGCGGGTGACAGCCCCGTACGCGAACCCAGACCGGACGGCGCGACGCGGTCCCTGAGTAGGGCCGGGCACGTGAAACCCGGTCCGAACCTGGGTGGACCACCATCCAAGCCTGAGTACTACCCTGTGACCGATAGCGCACCAGTACCGTGAGGGAAAGGTGAAAAGCACCCCGGGAGGGGAGTGAAACAGTACCTGAAACCGTGCGCCCACGAGCAGTCGGAGCAACTTTTTAGTTGTGACGGCGTGCCTTTTGTAGAATGAGCCAGCGAGTCGCTGGCGCGGGGCGAGGTTAACCGAAAGGGAGCCGGAGCGAAAGCGAGCCTTAACAGGGCGACTTGAGTCCCGCGCCGCGGACGCGAAGCCGGGTGAGCTATCCGTGGGCAGGCTGAAGCGGGGGTAAGACCCCGTGGAGGGCCGAACGCACGTCGGTTGAAAACGGCGGCGATGACCTGCGGATAGGGGTGAAAGGCCAATCAAACCCGGAGATATCTCGTTCTCCCCGAAATAGCTTTAGGGCTAGCGTCGCGCGTTCACCGCCGGAGGTAGAGCACCGGATGGACGAGGGGGCTTCGCCGCCTACCGAATCCAACCGAACTCCGAATGCCGGCGGCCCAGAGCGCGGCAGTCAGAGCATGTGGGCTAAGCTGTGTGCTCGAGAGGGAAACAGCCCGGACCGCCCGCTAAGGTCCCCAAGTTCCAGCCGAGTGGCAAAGGATGTGCGTCCGCCCAGACAACCAGGATGTTGGCTTAGAAGCAGCCATCCATTCAAAGAGTGCGTAACAGCTCACTGGTCGAGTGGACATGCGCCGACAATACACGGGGCTAAGCTGGACACCGAAGCGGCGGGATTTTAATTCATTAGAATCGGTAGGGGAGCTTCCCATGGGCGGAGAAGCCGGAGGGCGACCGACGGTGGAGCGCATGGGAGTGAGAATGCTGGCATGAGTAGCGAGAGACGAGAGAGTAACTCGTCCGCCGTGAACCCGAGGTTTCCTGGGCAAGGCTAATCCTCCCAGGGTCAGTCGGGGGCTAAGGCGAGGCCGGGAGGCGTAGCCGACGCGCAGCAGGCAGACATTCCTGCACCGCGCACGCGGCGCTACGACCGACGGGGCGACGGATGGGGGTGGCTCGGCGGGGTTCTGGACGTCCCCGTGATGGAGCGCGGCCCGCGGACCAGGGAAATCCGGTCCGCACACAGGGCGAGGCTCCGGACGAAGCGACTGAGCGAAGCGAGTGAGCCCGAGGTCCCTAGAAAAACCCCTAGGCAGGCGCGTGCGCGCCCGTACCGCAAACCGACACAGGTGGGTGGGTAGAACATACCGAGGCGATCGGGTCAACCATGGTCAAGGAACTCGGCACAATGGCCCCGTAACTTCGGGAGAAGGGGTGCCCGCGCGTACGTGAACCGGCTCGCCCGGGGAGCGGAGGCGGGCCGCAGTGGAGAGGCCCAAGCGACTGTTTACCAAAAACACAGGACTCTGCAGAAGCCGCAAGGCGACGTATAGGGTCTGACGCCTGCCCGGTGCCGGAAGGTCACGCGGAGGAGTTAGCCGCAAGGCGAAGCCCCGAAGCCAAGCCCCGGTAAACGGCGGCCGTAACTATAACGGTCCTAAGGTAGCGAAATTCCT
>USNX01000014.1 GCA_900556205.1 uncultured Collinsella sp. | reverse complement strand
TGACAGCGGATTGGGTCATATGAGCGAAAACCCGCCAGAGCGAGCAAGGTGCCTTGAAACGAGGCGGCATTGATCTTTTGATCATGCCGCCGAAGTTGAAAGGCAGATTGCCGCTCTGGCGGGTTTGCAGCGTCAAGCGGTTACGCGGTTTGGTAAAACCGCGTAACTTAGTAGTTGGCCTCGTAGCCGTTACCGTCGCCGGTGGGCTCTTCGTAGTAGTCCGAATCGCTCGAATCGCTTGAGCCATCGGAATCGTCAGAGCTGACCGATGAGGTTGCGGTACCGTTTGCGTAGTCGTCAGACGTGTTGTTGTTCAGGTCGCCGATCGTAGAGCTAGAACCGTCGGAAAGACCCATGGTGTTGGGACCCTTGGGATCCTTGCCGGCATCGACGCGCTCCATCATTTCCTTGAGCTCGTCCTCGTAGACAAAGACGTAGCTCACACCGTCAATCATGGTGCTGTCGTCGGCGTACGAGGGCAGGTTGGCCGAGTAGATACCGTCGACATCCATACCGCGCATGGCGTTGACCGTAGCCACGATATCCTGAACGCTCATATCGGTTACGAGCATATCGGACAGCGAATTAACCAGGCCAAAGATCTTCGTGGCATCGAAGTTATTGAGAATCTGGTTGGCAAGGGCGCCAAGCACCTGACGCTGGTGGCGCATGCGCGTGTAATCGCCGTCGGCATAGGTGTAGCGGCAGCGGGCATAGGTAAGGGCGGTGGCGCCGTCCATATGTTGCTGACCAGCGGTAATCTTAATATCCAGGTGCTCGGGGTCGTCAACATCATCGGTTGCGTTAATGTCGATACCGCCAACCGAATCAATCAGCGCCTGCATACCGTCGAAGCTGACCTCGGCATAGTGGGAAATCTGAACACCGCACAGCTCGTTGACAGCCTCGACCATGGCCTCGGCGCCGCCAACGGTATGGCAGGCGTTGATCTTCATGGTCTCGCCCTTGTACTCGACCTTGGTGTCGCGCGGAACGGAAATGAGCGTCGCCTGCTTTTGCGTGGGATCAATGCGTGCCAGGATAATCGAGTCGGCACGGTACGTATCCTCGCCCGGACGGCCGTCGGTGCCAAGAAGCAGCACGTAGAACGGATCCTTTGCCTCATCGGTGTCAACCAGAACCCGACGCAGATTGTCGGTAATGACATTAGAATCGCCGAGCTTGCCCATAATGGTGGCAAACCACAGGCCGGCAGCGGTAGTGGCACTCAGCAGCACGCCAAGCACGACAATGAGCGCGACGTGACGAATCGTGTGGCTACGACGACGTTGGCGAGCGCGCTCGGAATAGCGAGCCACGTTATCGCGACTGTAGATCTTGGCCTGCGCACCAGTTGAGGGTCTTCGGGCGGTGGTATCCGCGAGGGGCTTTTTATTAAACATAGGCAACCTGTATTAGTAGATGACGGGATCGGGGACGGTAGCATGCTCGACATGCGCGCCAAGCGCCTGCAGCTTTTCGACGAACTGCTCGTAGCCGCGCTTGATATGGTGGATGGCCGAGACCTCGGTGGTGCCGTCGGCGATAAGGCCAGCGACCACGAGCGCCGCACCGCCGCGCAGGTCGGGTGAGGTGACCTGAGCACCCGAGAAGCCCTTGACGCCATGGATCATGGCGTGATGGCTCTCGATGCGGATGTTGGCACCCATGCGCACCAGCTCGGATGCGAACATAAAACGATTCTCGAAGATATTCTCGGTGATGACGGAGCTGCCGTCGGCAAGGGCGGAAAGCACCATGATCTGAGCCTGCATATCGGTCGGGAAACCAGGGAACGGAAGCGTCTGGATATCGACCGGCCGAATGTGATCGGTACGGCTCACATGGACGCCGTCCTCGATGCGGTCGCACTCGATACCCATAAGCTCCATCTTCTTGAGCACCATACCCAAGTGAATGGGGCAAAAACCCGTGACGTCGACACCGCGATCGTCGGCCATCAACGCACCGGCAACGATAAAGGTACCGGCCTCGATGCGGTCGCCCACCACGCGATGGGTAACGGGATGGAGCTCTTCCACGCCTTCGATAGTCACGACGGGCGTACCGGCGCCGACAATCTTGGCGCCCATCTCGTTGAGCATGTTAGCGAGATCGACGATCTCGGGCTCGCGGGCGGCATTATCGATAAGCGTGGTGCCCTGTGCGCGCACAGAGGCCATGATGAGGTTCTCGGTCGCACCGACGCTGGCGAACTCGAGCGTGACGGTGGTACCGCGCAGACCTTGGGGCGCATTAGCGTTGATGTAACCGTGGGCGGTATCGAACTCAACGCCCAGGGCCTCAAGACCAAGAATGTGCATATCGATCTTGCGAGCACCCAGGTTGCAGCCGCCCGGCATGGCAATTTTGGCGCGATGGAAGCGGCCCAGCAGGGGTCCCATGACGGCGGTGGAAGCGCGCATCTTGGCAACGAGCTCGTAGGGGGCCTCCCATGAATCGACCTGAGAGGTATCAATCTCGAGCGTGTGCTCGTCGAGAACATCGATCGTAGCGCCCATGCCCTTGAGCACCTTGCCCATCACATGGACATCGGAAATATCGGGCACGTTCTGCAGCGTCGTCTTGCCCGGCGCCAGAAGCGTTGCCGCCATGAGTTTGAGCGCGGAGTTCTTGGCGCCCGAGACGGGCACGGAGCCTCCGATGGCGTGGCCACCCTCAACGCGGATAATATCCAAGGTCTACCCTTTCAAAAAGCATGCCCGGGATGGCTGGGCCATCCCGGGCATGATGTGTTCGCAAATGGTCGAACGCTAAATCGTTTGACTATTGGGCAAGCTTGAGCTTACACCATGCGATTTCATTATAGAGGTAGGCGCGGCGTGCATCATCCTCCGACAAATTACCCAGCTTCTCTTCAAAACCTTGAATATCAGCTTTAAGCTTGTCGGCATCGACGGTCGCCAAATCGCAAGCGCGCTCGGCGAGAACGGTCACGACATCGTCCGCAACCTGGGCATAGCCGCCGGCCACGGCAAACGTGTGGTCGACAGTGCCCATGGCCTTATCGGAAACGCGAACGTAACCGCGGTCGATCGTGCAGATCTCGCTGGAGTGAGCAGGCAGAACGCCAAACTCGCCATCCGTGGACGGAATCGACACAAACGCAGCGTCGCCCTCATAGGCGCAGCTCACGGGGCACACGATGCGGATACGCATAACCTACTTCTCCCCCATCTTGCGGGCGCGCTCGCGCACGTCCTCAATCGTGGAAGCATAGCGGAAAGCCTGCTCGGGCAGGTCATCGGCCTTGCCGTCGACAATCTCGGCGAAAGAGCGGACGGTATCCTCGACGCGGACGTAGACACCGGGGTTGCCGGTGAACTTCTCGGCGACGTGGAAGGACTGGGAGAGGAACTGCTGAATCTTACGGGCACGGTTGACCGTAAGGCGCTGCTCCTCGGACAGCTCGTCCATACCCAGAATGGCGATGATGTCCTGAAGGTCGGAGTACTCCTGCAGGAGCTCCTGGACCTTGACGGCGACACGGTAGTGCTCCTCGCCGACGATCGAGGGATCGAGAGCGTCGGAGGAAGACGCAAGCGGGTCGATAGCCGGGAACAGGCCGAGCGACGAAATGCTACGCGAAAGAACCGTGGTGGCATCGAGGTGCGTAAACGTCGTGGCAGGCGCCGGGTCGGTCAGGTCGTCTGCGGGGACGTAGACAGCCTGGACGGAGGTAATGGAGCCCGTCTTGGTCGAGGTAATGCGCTCCTGGAGGTCGCCCATCTCGGTTGCCAGCGTGGGCTGGTAACCAACGGCGGACGGCATACGGCCCAGCAGTGCGGAAACCTCGGAACCTGCCTGGGAGAAGCGGAAGATGTTGTCGATGAACAGCAGAACGTCCTGGCCGCGATCGCGGAAGTACTCAGCGGTGGTAAGGCCGGCCAGACCGATGCGCAGACGCGCTCCGGGCGGCTCGTTCATCTGGCCATAGACCAAGCAGGTCTTGTCGATAACGCCAGACTCGCTCATCTCGAGGAACAGGTCGGTGCCCTCGCGGGTACGCTCGCCGACGCCGGTGAACACCGAGGTGCCGCCGTGCTCCTGCGCGAGGTTGTTGATGAGCTCCTGAATCAGAACGGTCTTGCCGACGCCGGCGCCGCCGAACAGACCTGTCTTGCCGCCGCGGATGTAGGGCTCGAGCAGGTCGACGGCCTTGATGCCGGTCTCGAAGATCTCGGTCTTGGTGGTGAGCTCGTCGAAACGGGGCGCTGCATGGTGGATGGGGTAGAACTCCTCCACCTCGGGCATGGGCTTGCCGTCGACGGGCTTGCCCATGACGTTCCAAATGCGGCCGAGCGTCTTGGGACCAACGGGCATCTTCATGGGCTCACCGGTATCGGTGGCGATGAGGCCGCGCTGCAGGCCGTCGGTCGAGGACATGGCGACCGTGCGGACGACGCCGCCCGGAAGCTGGCTCTCGACCTCGAGGATCGTGCTCAGATGACCGATCGGGGTCTCGGCCTCGACCGTGAGCGCGTTGTAGATCGGGGGCACCGCGCCGTCAAACTTGACGTCGACGACAGGGCCGATGATTCGCACGATGCGACCATCACCGGCAGTCGTCTTCTTGGTGGCTTCCTCGACCGCAAGCTTTACGGTGTTATTAGCCATTACTGTTCCTCCAATGCTGAGGCTCCGCCGACGATCTCGTTAATCTCGGTCGTGATCGAAGCCTGGCGCACGCGACTATACGTGCGGGTAAGGGTCGAGATGATCGCGGTGGCGTTTTCCGTCGCGGAGTGCATGGCCTTGCGGCGTGCACCCTGCTCGGCAGCCGCCGAATCGATCAGGGCCTGGTAGATGACCGTCAGGATATAAGACGGCACAAGCTTGCCGAGAACATGCTCGGGAGAGGGCACGAACTCGAACGTGGACGAGATGCGCTTAGGGGCGTCGGTCTCGTTCTTACGCGGACCGTGGGCCATAGCGATCATCTCGGGGTCGAGCGGCAACAGATGCTCGACGCGAAGCTCCTGATCCACGCGGTTCTTGGCGTGGTGGTAGACAAGCTCGACACGGTCAAGCTCACCGGCACGATACGCATCGCAGATATGAGAGGAGATCATGCGGGCCTGATTGAAATCGGGCTCAGAGGAGTTGCCCTCAAAGTGCATGACGACGTTTGCGCGGTCACGGAAATACGTGGCCGGCTTACGCCCGCACGCGATGATCTCGCATTCGATGCCGTCGTTCGCCCAAGAAGCGGCGAGCTTTTCGGCCGTGCGCTCCACCGTCGTATTGAAACCGCCGGCAAGGCCGCGGTCCGAGGCAATAACGACAATCAGGCCATGCTTGACGCTCTCATGCTTCTGCAGCATGGGATCGGTGCCCGAACAGGAGGCGTCACCGGCGACCGTCAACATGACGTCGGTCAGCGCCTCCTTATAGGGCTCGGCCTGCTTGGAGCGATCGAGGGCACGACGAATCTTGGCCGTAGAGACCATCTCCATCGTGCGCGTGATCTGCTTGGTCGTGGTAACCGAGGAGATTCGCTTCTTAATGTCGCGAAGGTTGGCCATGGGGCTTAGTTCTCCTCTGATCCAGAAACATCCGAATGGTGCTTGGCCATGAACTGCTGCTTGAAGTCGCCGATGACGCGCAAGAGCTCAGCCTTGGTGTCATCATCGATCTTCTTGGCGCGAACCTTGTCGAGCAGCGAACCAAAGCCATTGTCCATGTACTCGATGAGCTCGGCACGGAAAGGCAGCACGTCGGCAATCTCCAGGTCATCCAGGAAGCCCTCGTTGCCAGCGAACAGCGTAACGATCTGCTCGCCAACCTCAAACGGCTTGTAACGCGGCTGCTTCAGGAGCTCGGTCATGCGAGCACCGTGGGTCAGCTGCTTCTGAGTAGCCTCGTCGAGGTCGGAGCCGAACTGCGTAAAGCCAGCGAGCTCCTGATAGGAAGCGAGGTCCAGACGGAGGTTGCCGGCGACCTGCTTCATGGCCTTGGTCTGCGCATCGCCACCGACGCGGGACACGGAGATACCCACGTCGACTGCCGGGCGCTGACCCTGGAAGAAGAGCTCGGACTGCAGGTAGATCTGACCATCGGTAATGGAAATGACGTTGGTCGGAATGTAGGCCGAGACGTCGCCGTCCTGGGTCTCGATGATCGGCAGTGCCGTCATGGAGCCGTAACCGTTCTTCTTGGACATCTTGACGGCACGCTCGAGCAGACGAGAGTGCAGGTAGAAGATGTCGCCAGGATAGGCCTCGCGTCCGGGCGGACGATGCAGCGTCAGCGACATCTGACGGTAGGCCACAGCCTGCTTGGACAGGTCATCGTAGATGACGAGCACGTGGCCGCCGGGGTTGGTCTCGCTGGCGGGCTTGCCGTCCTCGCCGTTGTACATAAAGAACTCGCCAATAGCGGCACCGGCCATAGGCGCGATGTACTGCATAGGGGCGGAATCGGCAGCGGTGGCCGAAACGATGATGGTGTAGTCGAGCGCACCGTGCTGAGCGAGGGTCTCGCGGATGTTGGCAACCGTGGAGGCCTTCTGGCCGATGGCGACATAGATGCAGACCATGCCCTTGCCGCGCTGGTTGAGGATAGCGTCGATGGCGATGGCGGTCTTACCGGTCTTACGGTCACCGATGATGAGCTCACGCTGACCGCGGCCAATAGGCACCATGGAGTCGATAGCGAGCAGACCGGTCTGAACCGGCTCGCACACCGGGGTACGATCGATGACGCCGGGAGCCTTGAACTCGATGGGGCGACGGTGCGTAGCGACGATGTCGCCCAGGCCGTCGATGGGCTGGCCGAGCGGATTGACGACGCGGCCGAGCATGGCACGGCTCACGGGGATATCCATAACGCGGCCAGTGGTGCGGCACTCGTCGCCTTCCTTGATGGAGTCGACGGCACCGAACAGAACGGCGCCGACCTCGTCACGGTCAAGGTTCTGGGCAAGGCCGAAGACGGTCTCACCGGTATCGGAGCTCTTGAACTCCAGAAGCTCGCCTGCCATGGCGCTCTTGAGGCCGGAGACGCGCGCGATGCCGTCGCCTACCTCGTCGACCGTTGAAACCTCATGCGTATCGACCGTCGCGGAGAGGCTCGTGAGCTGCTCCTGCAGTTTCTTGGCGATATCCTGGGCATTGAGGGTTTCGGACATTAGGCTTCACCTCCGTACGAATTAGCAGAGTTTGCGAGGGTCTCCTGCGCGATGCGCAGCTGTGTCTTGACGGTAATGTCACGACGCTCGCCGCGGGCTTCGAGCACCAGGCCGCCCACGATAGACGGGTCGACCTGCTCGATAAGGAACACCTTGCGGCCGAAGTCCTGCTCGCATTTCTTAGTGATGGTTTGACGCAGCTCGTCGTCGAGCGGGATCGCCGTGGTGACGGTCACGCCCACTACATCCTCGTCTTCCTCGGCAACATACTTAAAGGCAGCTGCCACCTTGGGAAGAAGGTCGAGCTGGTCGCGCTTGGACATGGTGTCGAGCACGGCGATGATCTCGGGGCTGGCAGAAGCCAGGCGCTCGATCATCTCGAGGTCCTCGAACACATGGTTCTCGGCCTTAGCGGCTTCCAGAAGGGAGCGCGCGTAGGTCTCGAGCACCTTGTCCTGATAGCGGCTAGTCGGCATTCAGGCTACCTGCTTCCTGGATGTAGCGCTCGATGAGCTTCTTCTGCTCGGCATCGTCCTCGAGTGCCTCGCCCACGATCTTGGTGGCGACGGCAACGGACAGGTCGGCGATGGAGCTCGCGGCACCGGCGTAGATGGACTTGCGCTCGTCCTCGACGGTCGTATGGGCCTTGGCGATGATCTCCTCGGCCTCCTTGTGAGCAGCCTCGATGATACGGGCACGCTCGGACTCGGCGTCCTTACGGGCCTCGAGAACGATGTCGGCAGCCTGACGACGGGCGTCGGTGACGATCGAGTCGGACTCAGCGCGCTTGGCGATAGCCTCCTGCTTGGTCTTCTCGGCCTCGTCGAGGCTCTCCTCGATCTTCTTGCCGCGCTCCTCCATGGTTTTCATGATGCCCGGCAGGGCGACCTTGGCCAGCACGATCCAGATAATCAGGAAGGCGATAAGCGCCGGGATGAACTCCGCCATCTTAGGGATGAGGATGTCCGCACCGGCAGCGCCGTCCTCGGCGAACGCGGAAACCGGCATAAGCAGCGCGGCCGCGGACGCGGAGAGTGCGATCGCGCTCTTCTGGGATGAAAGATTCATACTTGACGCTCCGTGCTATTTAACGATCAGCGCGACAACGAAGCCGATCAGAGCCAGAGCCTCGCCGAAGGCGGAGCCCATGATGAAGACGGTGAACACGCGGCCCTGGACCTCAGGCTGACGGGCCATAGCACCCGTAGCACCCAGAGCAGACAGGCCGATAGCAAGACCAGCGCCGATAACACCGAGACCGTAACCGATAACTCCCACGATTCCTCCTTTGTCGTGCGTGTCTTATTTCACGCAGGATAACCTTTTTATAACTGCCGGGCTCCATGGGTACGGGCACCGGCGGTTTAACGAATTGCCTTACCTTTAAGGCGCGAACGGAAGACTACTCCTCCTCCGCGACCTCCTCTGCCTCGGAGACATACACGGCGGTAAGGACCGTGAAGACGTAAGCCTGGATGGCGCCGACCACAAGCTCGATCGCATAGATCAGGATGAGGATGGCAAGCCAGGCCAGCGAAGGCAGGGCGCCGACGGCGTGGGCCGCGGAAACCTGCTGAAGCAGCGGCTGCATGAACATGCTCGCCATGATGGCGAACGAGCCCATGACCACGTGTCCTGCGAACATGTTGCAGAACAGACGAACGGCGAGCGTGATGAGGCGCAGGAAGGTCGAGAATAGCTCGACAACCCACACGAGCACGTTCATCGGGAAGCTCACGCCCTGCGGGGCGAGGCTCTTGATGTAGCCGATCACGCCGTGAGCCTTGCATCCGTAGTAGATGAAGTACACGAAGGCGAAAATGGCGAGTGCGGCGGTGGAGCCGATTGCGCCGGTGCCGGGCTTCATTCCCGGGATCAGGCCGATCATGTTATTGATCAGGATGAACAGGAAAAGCGAGCACAGGAACGGGAAGTGCTTCTTCCAGTTCTCACCCACGACACCCTTGCCGATATCGTTCTCGACGTACTCGATGATGTACTCGAAACCGTTGACGAAGAAGCCCTTGGGAACCAGGGTCTGCTTCTTCTTGAACACGGCCAGGACGATCAGGAGCACGATCGTGGAGACGATCAGCCAAAACGAGTACTGCGTGATGCCGCAGCTCAGATCGCCCACGACAGGGGTGGAGCTGAACTCGCTGACCAGATGATTAATCTCATCAGGCAGCTTTTCAAAAATTTCCACGACTTACCTTTCGACCTCATGAGGATCTCGCAGCGCCTTGGCGACGCGAACCGCGCAGGCGGCCATAAAGGCCACGAAGCCGATCGCCTCGCCCAGGAGGAACATGCGAAATGCCTCTCCGAACAACACAAACACAACCAAGGTAAAGACAAGCAACGCGATTGCCGAGACCGCGAGACTCACCATACCCTTGAGCATGTCCGCATTCTGCTTATCGTCAAGAACCGGCTTGAGCGTAAAGACAAAGGGAAGGAAGGCAATCGCGCCCGCGATGGCACCTGCAACGATAGCGAGCAGATCGGCTATCTGAAACACTGGCATCCTCACTTTCCTTTTTAACGCCTCACAGCACAGTCCCAGCCAAACATTGGTGACTATTGTACGAGCCAATCGCTAAAGTACAACCGTAAAACAAACGGTTAATACGCACCTGTACGTTTTCTTAAGGCCTTCTTTATGCCGCAGGTACGGTAATACGTTTTTTCGAACCCCTCAGCGCAAAACGTCCGTTAACAGAAGTGCGCGTGGACGACTTTTGCTCGCCCGCGCGCACCATTTCTTCGTATTTTCGACGTTAGCCGGTATGGCCCAGAGATTACAGCGTGCCGTAGATGCGGTCTCCGGCGTCGCCCAGGCCGGGAACGATGTAGGCGGCCTCGTTGAGATGGTCGTCGATGGCGCACGTATAAATATGTACGTCGGGGTCCTTTTCGGTCAGCGACTTGAGGCCCTCGGGCGCGGCGACGATACACAGCATGCGGATATCCTTGACACCGCGCTCGCGCAGGTAGCTGATGGCCATCTCGGCCGAACCGCCCGTGGCGAGCATGGGGTCGACAACCAGGCAGATGCGCTGGTCGATATCCTTGGGCATCTTGCAGTAATACTCATGCGGCTCGTGGGTAACCTCGTCGCGCTCCATACCGATGTGGCCCACGCGAGCGGAGGGTACCAAGTCGAGGATGCCATCGACCATGCCAAGGCCCGCACGCAAGATAGGAACGATGGCGAGCTTCTTGCCGGCAAGCTGCTTAAACGTGGCAGTGGTGATGGGGGTCTCGACCTCGACGTCTTCCATGGGCAGGTCGCGCATGGCCTCGTAGCCGTCAAAAAGCGCGAGCTCGCGCACGAGCTGGCGGAACTGGTTGGTGCCGGTCTCCTTGTCGCGAAGAATCGACAGCTTATGCTGGACGAGTGGATGATCGACAAGGGTCACACGGGACGTATCGTAGGTGACGGTCATGGGTTGATTGCCCCTTTCGTTGCGGCCGGAAGATGGCCTTGCTGACAAGGCGCATGGCGATGTTGTTGCCGCGCGCCGTGCATAAGTTTAACGGTTTGTTGTATCGAGCAGCTCGTCGCAGCCCTACTGTACGGTACCGAGCGAGCGTTTGACGGCATCATGCCAACCAGCGAGGTTGCTCTCACGGCGCTCGGCGGACATGTGAGGATGGAAGACTTTGACGATCTGAGCGTTTTGCTCCAGCTCCTCCAAATCCTCCCAATAGCCGACGGCAAGGCCCGCCAAGTACGCGGCGCCGATCGCCGTGGTCTCCACCGTCTCACACTGCAACACGGGGATATCCAGCAGATCGGCCTGGAATTGCATGATGAACTCGTTGCGCGAGGCACCGCCATCGACGGACAGGCGCTCAATCGAAAGTCCCACGTCCTGCTCCATGGCGCGCAGCACGTCATAACTCTGGTAGGCCATGGACTCGCAGGCCGCACGCACAATGGTCGCGCGACTCGAGGCACCGGTCAGACCGCACACGATACCGCGGGCATGCGGGTCCCACCAGGGAGCGCCCAGGCCAGCGAAGGCGGGGACGAAGTAGCAGCCCTCGTTGTCGTTGATCGAAGCGGCGAGTTGCGCGGACTCGCTCACACTCGAGATGATGCCCATGTTGTTGCGCAGCCAGTTCATGGTGGAACCGGCGGCAAAGATAGAACCCTCGAGCGCATAGCTGATCTTGCCGTCCGCGGCGATACCGATCGTGGAGACCAGACCGTTCTTGGATTCGACGACCTCGTCGCCGGTGTTCATGAGCATAAAGCAACCCGTGCCATAGGTGTTTTTGGTCTGGCCGGGATGGAAGCAGCAGTGGCCGAACAGCGACGCCTGCTGATCGCCCGCCACGCCCATGATGGGCGGCATGTTGGTCATGATGTCGCTCGCGACGCGGCCGTAGTCACCCGAGCTCCAGCGAACCTCGGGCATCATGGAACGTGGAACGTCAAAGAGCGCCAGCAGGTCGTCGTCCCAATCGAGCGTATGGATATTAAAGAGTGCCGTGCGGCTGGCATTGGTGTAGTCGGTGGCAAAGACCTGGCCGCCGGTGAGGTTGTAGATGAGCCAGGTGTCGATGGTGCCAAACATGAGGTCGCCCGCCGCCGCGCTCTCGCGTGCGCCGTCGACGTTGTCGAGAATCCACTGCACCTTAGAGGCCGAGAAATACGGGTCAAGCGTAAGTCCCGTGCGGGAGCGCACCAGTTCTTCTGCGCCCTGCTCGACCAGCTCGTCGATCAGAGGTGCGGTGCGACGGCATTGCCACACGATGGCGTTATAGATGGGTTGGCCGCTTATGCGGTCCCACACCACCGTGGTCTCGCGCTGGTTGGAGATACCGATGGCGGCGATGCGGTCAGAATGGATGCCGCTCTTAAACTGGACCTCCATCATCACGCCGATCTGGCTGGCAAGCACCTCCGTGGGATCCTGCTCCACCCAGCCGGGGCGCGGGAAGCTGGTTTTGACGCTACGGCGCGCCTGGGCGACGATGCAGCCGTACTCGTCGACGATGGTCGCGAGTACCGAGGTGGTGCCGCAGTCGAGCGCCATGATGTAGGAACCGCCAAAGCTAAACGAGGCGTCTTCCATACCCAGGCTACCTAGATTCAACGACATCGCTTACACCTTTCTATTGCATCGGGTCGGACAGGACCCGCTCGATCTCTGATGCGGGAAGTGCGCCTTGGCGCAGGATCTGGAGTCCGCCGTGCTGGAACGACACGATGGTCGAGGCGTCGCGACACGGGGTCTCGCCGGCGTCGACGGCAACATCGACCCCCTCCAGGATGCGCTCCTCCACCGTGACAAAACTTGCCGGCGCGGGCGCGCCATGCGTGTTGGCGCTGGTGCAGGCAAGAGGGCTGCCGCAGGCGCGGATGAGCGCTTGCACCACGGGCGAGGCCGAAGCGCGAAGTGCCACCGTGTCGTCGGCGGCGCGCATAAAGGTCGGCACGCAGGGGGCCGCCTTGACCACGATAGTCAGGGCACCCGGCCAGCATCGTCGGGCAAGCACGCGGGCCTCTTCCGGGATATCCACGCCATAGCGGTCGAGTGCTTCGACGCCATCGACCAGCCAAGCGACGGTTTGCGTGAGTTCACGTTGCTTGAGAGTGAAGATACGGCGGTAGCCGGTACCGAGCGCAGGGACCGCGGCGCCGTTAACGGCAGCCTGCGGAT
>USNX01000013.1 GCA_900556205.1 uncultured Collinsella sp. | reverse complement strand
GATGAGGACATCGCTCGCTACGGTGCGTATGCCGAAGGCGCCATCGATGCCTTGGCAACGAATCCGGCAGATCCGTCGCGCGCGCTGGTCATCGACTACAAGACGGGTGGCACGCCGGACGAGACGCCGGATCAGCTGCTGGAGAAGCATGCCCTGCAGGCGCGCGTCTATTCGGACGTTCTGCACAAGGCGGGTTTTGAGACGGTAACGGTCAAGTTCGTCCGCGTGGAGCAGCCAGACCCGACCCTCTTCGTCGAACCCGCCGAGCCTCAGGCAGTCACCTACAACCTCTAGCCCTCAATAACTTGCGGTGGAATACGGACTGTTTTGGCCAGAAAAGCCGCCAATCAGTCCGTATTTCACCGCAACTCAATAGGAGCCGTGTGGGTTTGGCTAGGTTCGGGTGCTGTCCGTGCCGTGCGGTAAAATCGTTCAGTCAGAACACGAACCCGCATCGGAGCTCATCACATGGCATTCGTCCATCTGCACAATCACACTGTTTTCTCTATGCTCGACGGCGCAACCCGTATCCAGGATATGGTCAATCGCGCTGTTGAGCTGGGCATGCCCGCCGTGGCCATTACCGACCACGGCTACATGTACGGCGTGCCCGACCTGGCGCTGGCCTGCGACGCCGTCAACCACAACACGCCCGAGTACAAAACGTGGAGCCACGACAAGGCCTTCTTGGAAAAGGACCGCCGCGACGAGCTGGTGGAGCCCGACCCCGAGGCAAGCCCGCGCGAGCATGCCCAGTACGTCAAAGACATGGCCATGTGGGACGAGAAGGGCAACATCGACGAGCTTAAGCCGCCGCTGGTCATCAAGCCGATCTTTGGCTGCGAGGTCTACTTTACGCCGGACGAGACACTCGCCCGCGACCATAAGCCCGAGCTCTACCACATGATCCTTCTGGCCAAGGACCAGGAGGGCTACGTCAACCTGATGCAGACGGTCTCCGAGGCCGCCGTGCAGGGCTTTTACTACAAGCCGCGCGTGACGCTCGACAACCTGCGCCGCCACGCCAAGGGCATGATCTGCACGAGCGCCTGTATCGCCGGCATCATCCCCAAATACATCGACCGCGGCGACATGGAAGGCGCCATCAAGTGGGCCGAGACCTTCCGCGACACCTTCGAGCCTGGCGACTTTTATATCGAGATTCAGGAACATGGCATTACCACCGATAACGGCCTGACCGACGAGCAAATGGACCGCACGCTCATCGACATTGCCAAACAGGTGGGCGTCAAGGTCATCGCCACCAACGACTTCCACTACCTGCGCCGCGAGGATGCGCCCGTGCAGGACGTCATCATGTGTATTGGCATGAACGCCAAGGTCGACGACCCCAACCGCATGCGCATGACCGGCTCGGAGTTCTACATGAAGACCGAGGAGGAGATGCGGGCGATGTTCCCGTATTGCCCCGAGGCCTGCGACAACACGCTCGAGATCGCCGACAAGTGCTACGTCGAGCTCGACTGGGACTCCATCATCCTGCCGCGCTTCCCGTTGCTCGACCCCGGCGAGACGCATGAGAGCCAGTTCCGCCGCGAGTGCGAGAAGGGCCTGCGCCAGCACTACGGTGACGACTGGGCCACGCGCGAGATCGGTGGCGTCAACATCAAAGAGCGCTTTGAGTACGAATACAAGGTCATCTGCGACAAGGGCTTTGCCGCCTACTTCTTGATCGTTGCCGAGTACGTGCAATGGGCCAAGGACAACGGCATCGGCGTCGGCCCCGGCCGTGGCTCGGCCGCCGGCGCTATCGTTGCCTACGCCATGAACATCACCGCGTTCGACCCGCTCGAGAACGGCCTGATGTTCGAGAGGTTCCTGTCCCCGCAGCGTACCGAGATGCCCGATATCGATATGGACTTCGACGATGAGCGGCGCCTCGAGGTCGTGGAGCACGTTCGCCAGCTCTACGGTCCCGAGAAGGTCACCCACGTCATCACCTACTCGACCATCAAGGCCAAGCAGGCCATCAACGACGCCGCGCGCGTGCTGGACTATCCGGTCTACATGGGCCAGCGCCTGTCCAAGATGGTCTCGAGCGACCCCAAGGTCAAGCTCAAACAGGTGCTCGACAAACAACCCGGCAAAGAGGACCTGTTTAACCCCGACTTTGCCGAGGCCTATAAAAAGGATGACGACGCCCGCCGCATCATCGACACGGCGCTCTCGATCGAGGGCCTCACCCGTGGCGAGGGCGTGCATGCGTGTGCCGTTCTGATCTGCCGCGACCCCGTCAACGAGCACGTGCCCACCAAGCTCGACACCAAGGGCGGCGTGGAGATTACCCAGTACGAGGGCCATACCGTCGCCGACATGGGCCTGCTCAAGATGGACTTCCTGGGCCTGCGCACGCTGACGGTTATCTCCAAGGCCAAGGCCAACATCAAAAAGAACTTTGGCATCGACATCAAAGAGGAAGAGATTCCCTTTGACGATCCCGAGATCTTTAAACTCATGGGCTCCGGTCACACCGCCGGCGTCTTCCAGGTCGAGTCCGCCGGCATGACGGCCACGATCAAGAACATGAAACCTACCGAGTACAAGCACGTCGTGGCATTGATCGCCCTGTACCGCCCGGGCCCGCTGGGCGCCGGCATGGTCTCGTCCTACATCAACCGTATGAACGGCAAGGAGCCGGCCGTCTCCTACGACGACCGCCTTGACGACATCCTGGGCGAAACCTACGGCACCATGGTCTACCAGGAGCAGGTTATGCTCATCTCCGTCGAGATGTGCGGCTTCTCCAAGGGCGAATCGGACTCGCGCATCCGTAAGCCCGTGGCAAAAAAGAAGATCAAGCTGCTCACGTCGACGGTGCTGCACTGGGAGGATGGCTCGGACGAGACCACCTACGACCACTGGATGAACGGCGCCCTCAAGAACAACTACACGCGCGAGGTCGCCCAGAAGATTTGGGACGATGTTCTTGAGTTCGCCTCCTACGCCTTTAACAAGTCGCACTCTGCCGGCTACGCCATCCTGGTTATGCAGACGGCGTGGCTCAAGGCGCATTACCCGCACGAGTACATGGCGGCCGTTCTAACGTCCTATACGGGCAAGACCGACAAGATCGTTCACTACGTCTCGGCGTGCCGTCACGACGGCATTCCCGTGCTGTCGCCAGACGTCAACGAGTCCGGCACCGAGTTCACGGCTACCAAGGAGGGCGTGCGCTTTGGCCTGGCCGGCATCCGCGGCGTGGGCACCGGCGTGGCGCAGGCGATTATCGCCGAGCGCGAGGCGGGCGGCCCGTTTAAGACGCTGCACGACTTTGTCGAGCGCGTGGACTCGAGCCAGGCCAACCGCCGCGTTATTGAATCGCTGATCAAGGCAGGCGCCTTCGACTCCACGGGCTATCCGCGCCGCCAGATGATGCACTTTGTGGACAAGAACAACCCCGAGAACATCATCGACGCCGCGGTAAAGCGCCAGAAGGACCGCGCGAGCGGCCAGACCTCGTTCTTCGATATGTTTGGCGACGTTGAGGGCTCGGGCTTCGAGGTCAGCGTGCCCGATCCGGACGGCCAGGAATGGGACCGCCACCTCAAGCTGAGCCAGGAGAAAGAGGTTCTGGGCATCTATGTCTCGGACCACCCGCTGCGCCCGTTTGAGTATGCGCTCAGCAAAGCGCGCGACTTCTCGTTCTCGCAGATCGACACCGGCTACGAAGTTCAGAATCCTACGGGTGGCACCATCAACCAGGAGATTCCCGAGGGTAAGGCGCTGTGGTGGGCCGGCATGGTCTCGAGCGTGTCCAAGCGCGTGACCAAAAACGGCGACCCCATGGGCATCGTGCAGCTCGAGGACATGGAAGGCGAGGCCACCGTCGTGGTGTTCCCCAAGACCTACAAGGAGGCCGAGGGATACCTGTACGGCGAGGTCGATCCCGAGACAGGCGCGCAGCTGTCCGACGCGTTTGTGCGCATCAAGGGCAAACTCGAGCGCTCGGACCGCGGCGACCAGATCATCGCGCAGGAGATCGTGCCGCTTGAGCTCAACGAGGAGAACAACAAGCCCAAGGTGTTTGAGGTCATGGTGCCCAACAGCCGCTTTAGCCAGGGCAATATGGCGCGCCTGGCCACGGTGCTCACCGCTAACCCGGGCGGCGACCGCGTGGAGATCTTTATCGAGCAGGTGGACGGGCGCGTGCTGCGCGCCGAGGTGCCGGCCAAGGTCAATGCACGCTCGATTCCGCTGCTGGCCGAGGCCAAGGCCATCGTGGGTAACCAGGGCAGAGTGACGGTTATCTAAAATGATTTTGCCGGGGTAGCTAATTTGGGACGGGGCTATTTTAGCTACCCTTTGACTGACGGCGAATAAGCCAGGGTCGGAATACATCTCAACCGACATATGAGGGGTAGCTAAAATAGCCCCGTCCCAAATTAGCTACCCTGTGTGGATTGGAGGAAGTGATGGCGCAGGGGACGTTTGTGCAGGCGCTCCGGAAAGAGGCGGCGCTGAGCGGCACCTTTATGAAGGGGCGTTCGCTCATGCTCAACGGCGCCGTGCTGTCGATCGAGGACAGCGGCTCGCGCTTCTCCAAAAACGTGACGGTTGAGGGTGCAGTGCGCGGCTCGCGCGGCGACCTGTACAAGACGCACGTGGCGCTCGACATGGACGAGCACGAGGTGATCGACTACGACTGCGATTGCCCCGCTGCCTATCGCTACCCCGGCATGTGCAAGCACGCCATCGCCACGGCGCTTGCGTATCTGGACGCAAGCGGCATTGAGCCCGTCGAGGGCCTGCGCACGCCGGTCCGCACGTTTACGGCGGCGCCTAAGCAAGCCGCGCGTCCTGCGTCTGCCGCACCGGCGGTCAACCCTAACTTTCCCTTCCCGGCGCCCGTCCCCACGAGCCCGAGCCTCATGAAGGCGCTCTCCGATCTTTCGGACGCGCGCATGGATGAGTTGGCGGGCATGCGCCGCAAGCTCGCCGGCACTGTCGACCCCGATGCCCCCAAGGCGGTGTTGGAGCCCTCGCTGGTACCGTACTACAATCCGCTGTTTGCCGACCGCTTTAGCTGGGCGCTCGAGCTTCGCATCCGCTGCGGCTCGGTGTCCTACGTGGTCAAGGACATCGACGGCATGGCCGCCGCCTACGTGCGCGGCGGCACGTTCTCGTACGGCAAAAAGCTCACATTCCTCCATACACCTGAGGCCTTCGACGAGGTTTCGGTGCGTCTACTCGACCTTGTTGTGGCAACGGTTGTGTATCTGAGCGACATCACAAGTTCGCGTTCGGCGTCGTACGATTTTGCACGCAGCGGCTTTGTCGCCGAGCGCCAGCTGCCGCTGTCCGAGCATGACATCGTATACATGCTGGACCTGCTGCGTGGCCGGACCATTTCCTTTGAGCCCGCCTGGTCGCGGGGAACGACGACGCATCGTTCCTACGAGGTGGCGGTTGAGTTGTTGCCGGTGGGGGAGGACGAGGCCTCGGCAAAACAACCGCCACTCCTTGCCGCCAAGATCGCGCCGGCGGCCGGTGGCAGCTACGACCTGCGCCTGCCGGCCGATACGTACTGCTTTGTCGCAGGCGACGCGGCCTATCTGGTCGACACGCACCGCGCGCGCCGCGCCGATGCAGCGTTTGCTCAGCATGCCGCACCGTTTCTGTCGCGTCTGCTGCCTTGTCGCACGCCGGTCCATATCGCCGCCGAACAGGTGGGCGAATTCTGCCGCATGGCACTGCCCGTGCTGCGCGAATACACTGACCTCACCGCTCCCGCCGTGCTCGACACCGTGGCGCCCGAGCCGAGCTTTGCCATGGCAATCGGTGTCGACGACGGGCTCGTGACCTGCAAGATTACGGTTGCCTACGGTGATTGGTCGGCAGATCTCTTTAGCCTGGGTGCTCCGGGAAGCCCCTTCGAAGAACAGCGCCCGGGCGTGCCGCCGCGCGACGAGATAGCAGAGTTTCGCGTTATGGACACGGCGGCCCTGTATTTCGACTTTTACGAGGGCGGCCTGGCGTTTGAGGAGCGCGACGACGAGAGCCTGTTCTGCTTGCTGACCGAGGGCCTGTCCGCCCTGTCCGAGCTGGGTGAGGTCATGCTCAGCGACCGTCTGCGCCAGATCTCGGTCCGCCCTGCGCCCAAGCTTTCGGTGCGTGCGACCGTCAAGAGCAATCTGCTCGATGTCGAGCTGGGTGCGAGCGGGCTTTCGGCCGCGGACCTTGCCGTCTATCTCGATTCGTACAAGCGTCACCAGACGTTTGCGCGTCTCACGTCCGGCGACATCATTCGCCTGGACGAGGGCGCCCGAGCCGCGTTTGGCCTCGCCGAGGACCTGGGTGTCGATGCCGTCGACCTGCTCGACGGCGTGTCGCTTCCCGCGTCGAGTACCCTATTCGTCGATAGCATGCTCGCGCGCACGCCCGCGCTCGAGGCCGATCGTGACGCCGCGTTCCGCCGCACCGTCGAGCGCTTGGATACGCTCGGCAAGATGGACTTTACGGTGCCGGTCTCACTCAAGGCCACACTGCGCGGCTATCAGGTCGACGGATACCAGTGGCTCGGCTCGCTCGAACACCTGGGCCTTGGCGGCATCTTGGCCGACGACATGGGCCTGGGCAAAACGCTGCAGATGATCGCACATATCCTGGCGCGCGTGGAAGCGGGGGACGCCAAGCCCACGCTTGTGGTGTGCCCTGCGTCGCTTGTGTACAACTGGACCGCCGAGCTGGAGCGCTTTGCCCCGTCGCTCGATGTGTGCGCCATCGTGGGCGCCAAGGCGCAGCGTCGCGTGCAGATTGCCGGCGTTGCCGAGCATAACGTGGTCGTGACGTCGTATGACCTTATGCGGCGCGATATCGACGAGTACGTCGAGCAGGATTTTGCCCGCGTGGTGCTCGACGAGGCCCAGTACATTAAAAACCCGCTCACGCAGGTAGCGCGTGCCGCCAAGCGCCTGCCTGCCGGCGTGCGCTTTGCCTGACGGGCACGCCCATCGAAAACCGCTTGTCCGAGCTCTGGAGCATCTTCGACTTTTTGATGCCGGGCCTGCTTGGCACGCGCGAGTCGTTTGCCAAGCGCTTCGAAAGCCCGGTCGAGCACGCCGAGGGCGACAGCGCCGCTCGTCTGCAGGCACTCGTGTCGCCGTTTGTACTGCGCCGTGTCAAGGAGGACGTGGTGGCCGATCTGCCCGAAAAGATCGAGGACACGGTCATGGCGCAGCTCACCGGCGAGCAGCGCAAGCTCTACCTGGCCAACCAGGACCGCATCGCCCAGCAGGTGCAGCACCGCGAGGCCGGGGAGTTTAAGAAGGACAAGCTCAAGGTACTTGCCGAGCTCACCAAGCTGCGCCAGATCTGCTGCGACCCGCGTCTGCACTACGAGGATTACAAGGCGGGGAGCGCCAAGCTCGATACGTGCATGGAGCTCGTGCACGGCGCACTCGACGGCGGACATCGCATCCTGTTGTTCAGCCAGTTTACGGGTATGCTCGATATTATCGGTAAGCGCCTGGCCAAGGAGGATATCGCCTTCCTTAAGCTCACGGGCGCATCGTCTAAAGAGAGCCGCGCCAAGATGGTCGCACAGTTCCAGGCGGGCGAGGTGCCGGTCTTTTTGATCTCGCTCAAGGCGGGCGGCGTGGGCCTTAACCTGACGGCGGCCGACGTGGTAATCCACTACGACCCGTGGTGGAACGTGGCGGCGCAGGACCAAGCGACTGACCGCGCGCATCGTATTGGCCAGCAACATACCGTGACCGTGTACAAGCTCATCGCCAAGGACACGATCGAGGAGCGCATTATGCAGATGCAGGAGTCCAAGCGCGACCTGGTCAACAGCGTGCTCGGCGGCGACGGCATCTCGTCGGCACTGTTCACGCGCGAGGATGTTCTGGCGCTGCTCGGCGGCGACGGGCGCTAGCCGCGCGCGGGGTGGGACTGCTGGAGTGGGCAGGACGGTCGACGCATTTTGGCCCGACCGCTTGCCTGGTCCGTTATGTGTTCATTTGCAATGCCGTGGATGGTTTGTCTGCCTTTGGGCATAAGAACCATCAAGAACATTGGCACATCAGCAAAGGAGAACATCATGGCGAAATTCTTTAAGGACCCCGACGGTAAGCTCATCGCTGCCCTTGGCGACGACGTTGCGACCCCTGCCGGTTGCACGGAACTGACCGCAAACACTGAGGACGCGGCGCACGAGAAGCACGTGCCTGTTGTCGAGACCGAGCGCGACGGTCACGTGATTCGTGCACGCGTTGGCTCGGTCGAGCACCCCAGCCTGCCCGAACACTACATTGAGTGGATTGCGCTTGAGGCCGAGGGCCGCTTAGAGGTTCATTACCTTGAGCCCGGCATGAAACCCGCGACGTTTTTCGCGGGCGGCTCCAAGACCGGTACCGTCTATGCCTACTGCAACCTGCACGGGCTGTGGTCCGCGACATTCTAGGAGCGCGCCCCCGCTCGGGGTATCATAACTAGCATATGCACATGCAAGCGCCGGCTGCATTATGCGGCCGGCGCTTTTACTACGATTTCGATGGTTTACGACGGAAAGGGCTGGGCCATGAAGCTCGCGCTTGCACAGATCGATATGCGCCTGGGTGATATTGAGGGCATTTGCGGCCGCATCGAGGACCAGGCTCGTCTGGCCCACGAGCGCGGGGCGCGCGTGCTGTGCGTTCCGGCTCCGCTCTTTATGGGCGCCATGCCCGGTGGCCTGGTGGGCGCTGCCGACTTTGAGCACGACGTGCTTGCCGGTTTGACTGGTGTCGCCGAGCGTATCCAGGAGCTTGACATGATCTGCATCGTGCCCGCGGCGGTTTCGTTTGAGGGCCAGCCGCTGCTCGACTACATGATGCTCAAGGACGGTCATGTGGTGCCGGCGCGTTCGAGCATTGCCCTGCAGCGTGGCGAGAACAACGACACACGTTGGGCGCCGCCGGTGTTCGACGTGGACGGCGTGCGCATCGCCGTGATTTTTGACTTGGACCGCGAACTCGAGATGTTGCCGACCGGTGTTGACCTCATTGCGTATTTCCAATTCAACGCGTTTGACATGACCGACCGCGAGACTGCCGCCATTGCTGCCGTTCGCAGCGGCGCCTACCGCAAGATCGCATCCAAGCGCAGCGTGTGGTTTGCCTGCATGGCGCCGGTCGGTGCCTATGACGAGTCGGTGTATACCGGCGGTTCGTTTGTGCTCGACGACTGCGGTCGCGTGGTGGCCCAGGCGCCGTGCTTTGAGGAGAGCCTGCTGGTTCAGGAGATTCAGCGCGGCGTGATGCTCGATGCCCTGGAGGATCACGAACTGCCCGAGTTCCGTTCCGAGGAGTGGCTGTGGCAGGCGCTGGTGCTCGCCGTGCGCGACAACGCCCGAGCCCACGGTGCGTCGCGTGCTGTGGTGACACTCGAGGGTGACTTGCCGTCGTCCCTGCTGGCGGCGCTGGCCGTCGACGCTCTGGGCCCGCGCAATGTGATTGGCCTGGTGCTGGGGCGCAACCGTATCTTTACGCCGGCGCAGGAAGAGGCCGAGGCTGCCCGCTGTGCCGCCGTCCGCGCCATCGCCGAGCGTCTGCACATTCGCACCGTCGAGCGCGATGCACCGGATGCGGCGCGTGTGCTCGATCGCGACGTGTCGGCGGGCGATGCCGAGCGTCTGCGCTCGCGCACGTTGGGCCTCATGCTGGAGGACACGGCGCTCGAGCTGGGTGCGATGGCGCTGAGCCCGCTGTCCAAAACCGAGTACGCGCTGGCGGCGCCGGCGCTTTGCGGCGGCTACCAGGGCGATTACGCGCCCTTTGGCGATGTGTACCTGTCGACGCTTGAGTTTGTGGCGCGTGTGCGCAACCGCACGTCTGCCGTGGTGCCCCAAGAGCTCGTGACGCTCAACGCGGTGGAAGATTGTATGGAGCGCGTGCTGGCGCAAGCGCTCTCGACGCTCGACGGTCCGGTCGATATGCTCGACCGCGCGGCACAGCTGCTCGGCGGGCTTGAGCCGGGTGAGGTCGATGGCGCGCTCGAGGCGCACGTGGACCGCAATCGATCTTTCGACGACATCCCGATGGCCGCTGGCAAGCCTGAGGCTTGCTCGCTGCTGCTGATGCTCGTTCGACAGGGTGAGGCTGCCCGCCGCATGTTGCCGATGGCGCCGATCGTCTCGGCCCGTTCGTTTGCCGAGCGTGCCTGGCCGTATATGCTCGCGTGGTCCGACCTGGGGCTTAACGGCAAGGAGCGTATGACGGTCGATTCGCTGGCGCGCGCCGAGGTGCGCCGTTTTGCTGACGAGGATACGAGCGAGCGCGTGCGAAACGAGATGATGGGCGTGCTGGGCGAGCTACTGGGTATTTCGCCCGAGCAGATGGAGGAGCTGCGCTCTGAGGATGGCCAGCGTCGTTTGCATGAGGGTATGAAAAAGTTCGAGGGCGAGGTTCAGGACGCCATCGATAAGATGATGGGCGGTCAGGGCGGTCCGCAGGGTGGGCCCCAGGGTGGTCCGATGCCGCATCCGCCGGTGGATCCGAGGCAGTCCCCCTTTTTTTCGCAGAACTAACTATGGGATAGGATTCGCTCCCAGCCCCGATACTTCAACTAAGCATTTCGGCCCCGTTGTGTTATTCTAGAACAGACGTTCGTGAATGATGCGCGGGGCCTTGTCTTGCGCTGTGCTTGTGGCGAGGGGAGGTCGGCTTGGTCATTTTGGGTATCGACCCCGGTTTGGCCCATACGGGTTGGGGGATTATCGAGGAGCGGCGCGGCGAGGTTCGCTGCCGTGCCTACGGCTGCATCGAGACCAGTGCCGGAAGTCCGCTCGCGGTGCGCCTGTCGCATATCGCCCGCGACCTCAAGGGTGTCGTGGAGCGTTATCGACCCGATACCGCTGCTATCGAGAGCATTTACTTTGGTGCTAACGTTCGCTCGGCAATTCCTACGGCGCATGCCCGCGGGGCTGCACTCGTGGCGCTGTCGGAATGCGCGCTCGAGATTGGCGAATACACGCCCATGCAGATCAAGCAGGCTGTGGTGGGCACCGGCGCCGCGGACAAGCGGCAGGTCGCCTACATGGTACGCACGCTAACGCAGCTCGACCACGACCCGCATCCCGACCATGCCGCCGATGCCCTGGCTTGCGCCATCTGCCACGTAAACCTCAGCCGCACCCGCGCCCTTACCGGTGGCGAGTTCTATCAACAGAGAGGAACCGGATACTGATGATTTCCCAGCTCCACGGAACGCTTGTCGAGGCCACGATGAGCTCTGCTGTCGTCGATGTGTCGGGCGTTGGCTTTGAGCTCGGCATTTCGGGCAGCACTGCGGCCACGTTGCCGACGCCCGGTGGCGAGGTCCGCCTCTACACGCGTATGCAGGTGCGCGAGGACGCCATGACACTTTTCGGTTTTTCCTCAAAGGATGAGCGCACGATGTTCGACCGGCTCGTGTCCGTTTCGGGCGTTGGCCCGCGCCTGGCGCTTGCCGTGCTTTCCACCTATACCGTGGGGCAGCTGTATTCGCTGGTGATGGCCGAGGACGACAAGGGCATGGCCAAGGTACCCGGTGTGGGCAAAAAGACAGCTCAGCGCCTGATCCTGGAACTCAAGAGCACCTTTGCCAAGGATAAGGGCTTTGTGCCGGTCGACGTGATTCCCGGACAGGTTGCGATGCCCGTGCCCGCTGCCGCTCCCTCGGCGATCGATGATGCCCGTGCGGCGCTCCTTTCCATGGGCTTTAGCCCGCAGGAGACCGATGTTGCCCTGAGCGGGTATGATGGGCAGAATATGCGTGTCGAGGATCTGCTCGGCGCGGCGCTTAAGCGACTCGGAATGGATGCGTGATGTGGGAAGCCGATGACTCTCAGGACCTGTGGGCGACGCCCGGCAACTCGCCGGCGGCATCCATGGCGCACGGCGAGCGCATGGTGGGCTCGGAGCTGACGGCCGAGGACCTCGATGTCGACCGCACTTTGCGCCCCCAGCGCCTGGACGATTACTGTGGTCAGGAGCACATCAAGCAGAGCCTGCGCGTGTTGATCGAAGCGGCGCAGAGCCGTGGCGAGACGCTCGACCACGTGATCTTCTCGGGTCCTCCGGGCCTGGGCAAGACCACGCTGGCCACCGTTATCGCCAACGAGCTGGGCGCTCAGATCAAGACCACGAGTGGCCCTGCCATCGCGCGCACGGGTGACCTGGCGGCCATCCTTACTAACTTGCAGCCGGGTGATGTGCTGTTTATCGACGAGATCCACCGCCTCAACCGTTCGGTCGAGGAGGTCCTGTACCCCGCGATGGAGGACTTTGCCCTCGATATCGTGATTGGCAAGGGTCCGGCGGCGCGCTCGATTCGCCTGGATATTCCCAAGTTTACGCTGGTAGCGGCAACGACCCGCTCAGGCATGTTGACCGGCCCGTTGCGCGACCGCTTTGGCATTTCGTATCGCCTGGATTACTACACGGTCGAGGAGCTCGCGCAGATTGTGACGCGCTCGGCGACTATCCTGGGCGTGACGATCGACCATCCCAGTGCACTCGAGATCGGCTCGCGTTCGCGCGGCACGCCACGTCTTGCCAACCGCCTTCTCAAGCGCGTGCGCGATTACGCACAGGTGCGTGGCAGCGGCCCTATCGAGCTCGATATCTGCCGCCAGGCGCTCGAGTTTTTCGAGATCGACGAGCTCGGTCTGGACTGGATGGATATTCGTATCTTGGAGACGCTTGCCAAGACGTTCTCCGGCCGTGCTGTAGGCCTGACGACCCTTGCCAGTGCGGTGGGCGAGGACCCGGGCACGCTCGAGGATGTCTATGAGCCCTATTTGCTGCAGTGCGGGTTGATGATTCGTACGCCGCAGGGCCGTCAGGCAACCCTTCGCACCTTTGAGCACCTGGGGATTGAACCTACCGTTTAGGGCGCTTTGTTTTGGCGGGCTGTTGGACTATCGCTGGGCATCGGGTAAACATATCGCCGTTCATCGGTTATGGGCGTTTTACTATTGCGCGCCCGTGCTATGCTGAATTGGTCTTTTTCTCATTCGGTAACGAAAGGACCGCCCATGCCTACTGACATCGAAATCGCACGTTCTGTCACGCCACTGCCTATTACCGAGGTGGCCAAGAACGCCGGCGTCGACGTTAAGCACCTTATTCCGTACGGCTTCGACAAGGCTAAGGTCGACTATTCACTGCTCAACGAGCCGACTGATCACCAGGCCAAGCTCGTCCTCGTGACCGCTATCAACCCAACGCCCGCGGGCGAGGGCAAGACCACCACGACCATCGGTCTGGCCGACGGCCTGCGTCGTCGCGGCGTCAAGAGTGCCGTTGCCCTGCGCGAGCCTTCGCTCGGCCCCGTCTTTGGCGTTAAGGGCGGTGCTGCCGGCGGCGGTTATGCTCAGGTGGTGCCCATGGAGGACATCAACCTGCACTTCACCGGCGACTTC
>USNX01000012.1 GCA_900556205.1 uncultured Collinsella sp. | reverse complement strand
GCCATAGGCGCTCCCTTCCGCATAACAGTTAAACCGCTCTAGTATACAGGGCAACGCCGGCTTGGAGCAGACACTTTACCCAAATGCAGCGAAAACGTAACGAGGGCGGCGGTTTGGGACAACTTCTATGCCGAGGTCTTGGCCTTGCGGCGCTTGCGGACCGCGTGGATCACGATGTCCGGCAGCAACAGCACAATGGCAACGACCACGATGAGCACGGCAAACTCGCGCTTGCCCCAGTGGCGGCCGGCCAGCGACTTTTGCTTGTCGACGTCCTTCTTGTTGTACTTGGTACGCACGCAATGCACCAGCAGGCGATGGTCGTTCACGCCGTAGGGCGTGCAGGTGACGAGCGTCACCTTGTCGGCGCCAGGCTCGATGGTCAGCGACTCCATCTCCTCGGGCAGCACCACCTCGGAGTCCACCATCTTATAGGCGAGCGTCTTGTTCATGGTGTGCAGCAGCACCAGGTCGCCGGGCTCAAGCGAGTGAATGTCGTCGAACATGCTCAGGTTGCGCATGCCCGAGTGCGCAGTGAGCACGCAGTGCGTCGAGGTCCCGCCCACCGGCAGGCTCGTGCCCTCCAGGTGGCCGACGCCCGCCATAAGGACTTCTTCGCTCGTGCCGTGGTAGATGGGCATGCTTACATCGATGGAAGGGATCTCGACCCAGCTCATCATGGGGTCGCGGTCAAAGATGAGCTGCTGGGCGTAGGGTTCGATCTGGTCGGCGGGAAGCTCGGTGGCCTCGCCCGCCAGCTGTTCGTTAAAGGAGCGCGCCTGGAGCAGGATGCGCTCACGCTCTTCGGCAGACAACGCGTCCACGGTGCTGGACACGGTGCTGATCTGGTTGAACACGCCCGAGGCCTCGAGCCGGTCCAAGATCCACGGCCAGGTCATAAGGCCCACGCCAATAAGGATGATGACGATGGTGATGAGCCGGTCGGCCCAGCGCGGCAGTCGCTTGCGACGGCGTTTGGGCTTGGGCTGAGGGCTTGAGCCGCCGTTGTCCGCGGCGTTATTGCCCTTCATATGTTTGGCGCCCTGCACCATCGCTGGTCACTCCTCTACAACTCAAGTTGTCTAAACAAATAATAGCCGATTAGCGAGCTTCCACGCCGGACAACGCAGCTAGACTGCACCGTCCAGTCGAGGATAAGCCAGCATTTGAGTTTTCAAAATGTCCCGGATCGGCGGGGCGATTCGGGATACAATATCAATAGAAAACGACGCACCCCGCGTAAATGTTTGGGAGCGCGGGCGGCCTAGTTTTCAGCTTTTGTTAAATGCCCGGGATCCTACCCCCGGGCATTCTTATTTGCGCTTGTTGCGGCGCAAATGCCTTCTGCCGTCCGCACCGCGCGTGCGCCTACGGACCTTAATCCGAACCTCATACGAGTCAAGAAACGCGATGACGAACGAGCCCACCGCCGCGAGGGCGGCGAGCGCGTTAAGGAATTTCAGCATTTGGGGACCTCCGATCGAGTCGTCGGCCGCCCGCGCACGGAATGCGTCGCTAGGGTATTTTACCGCGAGTACTCGCACTTACAGCTGGTATACGCGATTTTGACAAACATTTGTTCGATAGTCATACGCTCGATCCTTCGGACAGTGAAGCCCAACCGCATTGTCCGGCATATTTGCGTTTTCAAAACAGCCCGGATTGGCGGGGCGATCCGGGATACAATCGTTTCAGGAAACGACGCCCCGCGTAAGCGTTCGAAAGCGCGGGCGACCAGTTTCCGGTGTTGTTAAATGCCCGGACTCCGAACCACGGGCATTCTAATCTTGCACGCGCGGCGCAAATGCCTTCTACCGTCCGCACCGCGCGTGCGCCTACGGACCTTAAACCGAACTTCATACGAGTCAAGAAACGCGATGACGGATGAGTCCGCATCGGACGGTGGAGGCTGCCTGTGTTGTCCAAAAAGAACGGGGCAAACTCCAGCGCGGAATCTGCCCCGAAAAGAGAATGGCAAAGCAAGAACGTGGATGGACGAGAAAAGTGTCCGCAAGTCTCATGGCCATCACATCCCACCTGCCAAGGGGATGGGTGGGCGAGCGTTACTCCTGCTCGGACTCCTCAGCCTGCTTACGGCTGCGGATGAGGTGCGCCACGCCAATGCACAGCACCGCACCACCAGCAATCCAAGTGAAGGTCACGCCGTTGAGACCGGTGAGCGGGAGGCCGGAGCCCTTCTGGTCGACAATGGTGAAGCTGAGCTTACCGGTAGAAGCGGTGGCCTTATTGTCTTTCACGACGCCATCAGCAGCTGTGACATTGGCAGAATTTACCTCAGGAATTACATCAGAACGGTCTTGCTTAAGCGTGCCACGCGCAATGGTAAACGTAACACCGTTGGCAGCAGAGTTGTTGTAGCCAGGGGCAGGCTTGGTCTCCTTGAGGATATAGGTGCCCTCGTCAAGACCGATGACGTTGATCTTGCCGTCCTTGTCCGTCTTGAGCGTAACCTTGTCAGTCTTCTCGTGCTTCACGCCCTTGGAGTCGATATATTTCTCTTCAACAGTATCGCCGTTTTTCTCTTGAAGCGTGAACTCGACCCCCTCAAGACGCTTAGTTTCTGCATCGCTACCGACCTTGATAACGTCGATGCCGTAGGTGTAGTCGTAGGCGGAGTGATCGACCGTGGTGCCGGTGTCAGTAGTGTGCGGGTTGTTGGAGTAGGTCAGTTTGACCTTGTTCTCCTGTGCTTTACCGAGCATGTCTGCCGAAATCTTCTCAGGATCAAGCTTGGCCTTGTAATTCACATAGACCGTCGAATCGCCGTTAACGGTAATAGGGTTGTTGTTGGAATCCTTGGCTTCTTTCAGATTATCAAAAGAGACGGACAGGGTATTCTTGCCGCCATCCGTACTGTAAGACACGGTGTAGGAATCGGAACTAACGATGCTCTTGCCAATTTTAACCTCGACAACGGGCTTGTTGTCATTGCCAAGCTCTGGAGCCATCGTGAGAGGAAGCTCGTCCGTGAAGGTGTAGCTGTACTTAATGTACGTGTTGATGTTGCTCGCGACAGTACCGGCAAGCTGATACTCAACCAGCTGACCAGCAGCGGAGTCAGCCGCCTTGTTTGCAGCTTGGAAAACAGTTTTACTGTCGTCCGTAACCCACTTGCCGTCCTTGTTGTCCTTGACGGCCTTGGTGACATTGGGGACGTCCTTCTTGGGCTCCGCATTTACATCGGCGCCGCCGACGATGGTAAAGATCGGCGAGGTGTAAGCATCATCATTACCATCTTCCCCAGTAGTCTTAACAACCGACTTTGTCTCAAAGAGCCAGTAGCCCGCGTCAATTCCATCAAAGGTCCCTTTGGTGCCCTGCTTCGCGTCTTTCCACGTCAGTTTTTCAAGCGACTTAGCGATTTTGTCGAGTGTACCGCCGGCATCAACCCGAGCGTCCTTGCCAACATTGCTGCCCTTGTTATCGTTAATGTACTTGGCCCATGCCTGAGCTCCAGCATCTGCGCCAGGCGCACCAGGAACATCGGCAAATTCCCCGGTCACAGCGTGCTTCACGGTATCAGATGCCCAGTCGATATCAGACAGCGTCTTATCGCCATCCGCTTTCCAATCTCCTTCAGCGGTGCCATCGCCATCCGCATCAGCCTTATCCTGTGTCACCGTGGCCTTGAAAATCTGGATGCCCTTAAACGTGGTGTCGGCATAGGTGCTCTCAGTAATGGTTACGTTGCCGATCGTTGTCGCCGTCGGCACATAGCTTGTGGCACTGCCGCCCTCAGCTGCAAACGCCATGGTCACCGGCGCCATAACACCACCAAAGCTCAGCGCTGCTGTGAGGCCGGCGGTTACTGCCAGGCGTGCGATGTTCTTGCTCATACTCATCTTCTTTTCCTCTGCTTTCTGCTTGAAGTCCATTTGATCTAAAACCATCTGTCTGTGTCTTAGCATCTACTTCGCTACGTCTCGCCCCGCTCTCTGTGGGGCTGCCAGCTACTCTTTATGGCTGCCACCTCCCCGCTTGACCAGGAGCGCGACCACGATGAGCGCGGCTCCGGCGACCGCTGCGGCGGCCGCGGCGTACATTGCCATATCGCCAGTCGAGGGCATAAAGCCTCCGGTGGTAATGCTAGGGGGTGTGCCGGTGGGCGTGTTGATGAGCGACGCCTCCAGGCTGCCCGTCGACCCGTCCGCGCTGTCGGCGCGCAGGGGCGACTCGGCCGTGATGGTGAGCTTGGGCTTGGCGGCGGCCACTTGGTCGACGTCCAGGCCCTCGGCCTTGACCGTCACGGAGCGCGTGCCCTCAAAGGCGGTGTAGCCCTTGGGCGCCTCGCGCTCGCGAACCTCCAGCTTGCCCGAGTCCACGCCCGAGACGGTCACGCGGCCGTCCTCGCCCGTGGTGACGGTGGCCCTGCCCTCCGCATCCCACGTGCCGTCGGCCGCCAGTGTGCGACCGCGGTCGTCGGCGATGCTCAGGACCGCCCCGGCAAGCGGCTTGTCGCCGTCGCTGCCGCGCTTGGTGAGCGCGAGATCCCAGGTGTAGGCGCACGCATCGTCGCTCGGCGTGCGGGTGAAGCCGGCGTCGCCGGACTGGTCGGCGAGAGGAGAGCGCGGGTAGCGCAGGCAGACCTCGTTGGGGTTGCCCTTGGTAGCGCCCCTATTGCAGCTGGCCCCCAACGGCGCATCGTAGACAGCAACCACGCGGGCGCCCGCGGTGAAGGCGTCGACCCCGCCGAGCGCGGCGATGAGGTCGCCGGTGCGCACGGTGAAGGTCTTGCCGTCGGCCGCTACCTTGGTGGCGCACTGGGCCGTGATGTCGGTCCAGCCCTTCGCGGGCTCGGTGCCGACGCGGCCGTCCTTGCCGGCCGAGACGGCGTCAAAGCCGCCGTCCGCGCCCGCCGCCACGTACACGCGCATGCTCGCGGCGACCTTGGAGGGGTCGAGCCCCGCGCTCATGGTGTCGACGAACCGCACCGTATAGGTGTCGTAGGCGGTGAGCCCGGCCGGGACCGTGGCAGAGAGGCGCCAGTACAGGTCGTCGGCGACCGTGGCGTCGGCGGCCTTCTGCCAGGCGGCGGTGCCGTCCTCCAGCACGTGCTTGGCGACCTTGGGGGTCGCGGCCTTGGGCTTGACGGTGACGGCGCTGCCGCCCACCAGGGCCATGATCGGCGCGGTGCCGGCCTCGCCCTGGGAAATGGCGTCATCGTCGGCGACGATGAGCCAGTAGCCGCAGGGCAGCTCGGCCGTCGTGCCCGCGTTAAGGGCCACGGAAGGCGCACCGGCATTGTAAATCGCACGGGCAAGCTTTGCCGCTAGCGTGGTCGTCATGTGCCCGTCGGCATTCATCCATTCGGCAGCCTCTTGCGCCGTCGATGCCGAGTTATCAAGCCCTGCATCATGAAGCACGGGAAGGGCAGCTTGGCGAACCGTGTCATTCGCCCACGCTACATCAGTTGCGACCTTTTGGTCGGCATCGGCATCGTCGACAACGGTCGCCGAAAAGAGCTGGTACGCGTCGTAACGTGTCGCGACTGTACCGTCCACCGTAATGGCTCCGGTGTCGGCAGCACGGGCCGTTCCAGGGGCGATCGCAAAAGCGAAGACGACGGCCATGGACATCACCACGACGGCCAACATATGACGGAGCACTTTACTCACGACGACCACTCCGATCAAGATCACGATGGCGGCGAGCATGCATCCACGTCGCGGCAAAACACAGCATCGAAGCACCAGCTAAATACGTCATAGTCAAACCAGCCCCGCCCGCCTCAGGTAGCGTAGTCGAATACTTGTTGGTAAAGGTCGGCGGATCCTGAGAGCCATCGCCATAGGCAACTACGGCGTTGAGTTGGTCCGTGCCATTAGTTACCTCAACCGTGACTTTGCGCGGGGTCGTGTCATAGGTGATGTGATCTTTAACATGGTCGATGGCACCCTCGGGCTCGACCTCGGAGATGGTGTAGGTATAGATTCCCGCCTTGTTGTACTTGACGTCAAAGGAGACATTTCCCTTGTCATTATTGGTCACCGTCTTGAGCACTTTGCCCTCGGCGTCCTTAAGCGCGAACGAGAACTGACCTTCCCTGAAGGTTCCGCCTTTAAGCACTTTATTTGCTTTTATCGTCGCCTTGTCTTCAAGGGGCGCGTCATACACCCAAATCTCTGCATCTGACGTTATCTCCGTATCGGCATCAAGCAAAGATTTCGCCTTGTTCATGGCTTGCTCGTATTGCTCTTCGGGCGCATTGCCCTTGAGCAGAATCCATGTTGGTTGGGCGACGCGATATCCAGGAGGCGCCGTCGTCTCCTCGAGGCAGTAAAGCTTGCAGGAAGCCATGGCGTCCGAACTCGTTTCCGAACTCGTTCCAAAAGTCACACTTCCGTCAGGGCCGGTCGTTCCGTCAGAAAAAAACGTCTTTGCGCCCTCAACGCCGGCACTGCCCTGCGCCTTATCCATGTCAATCGCATAGAGTGTGAACGTAGCGTCAGCCAACGGCGCGGCAACGTCCTTTTCATCCACTTTGTGGACCACAATGCCGTGCCCCGTTCCGCCTCCCGATGCGCCGGCATCTATGTCATATTCACGCTCGTGTTTCACATACCCGCCTGCAACACCTTCAAGCTGCGCCTCGTTGGAAAGGGAAGCTGTACCAGACTCACCGGACAGAACTTCATATTCGACTTTCAGGTATTTCTCATCGGGAAGCCTCAACGTCAATCGCTGCTGCTTTCCAGCGCCCTCGCCAATCGAGTCAAGAGTCGCTCTGTATTTTTCTTTTGTCAGCACACGCCAATCGCCGTTATCGCACTCAGATACGCTAAGCGACGAGGGGATAAACGTACACTTAGAATCCATCACATCGAACAGATCGAGGTAGTCGGTTCCGACCTTTAAGTCTAGTGCCGATTCATTAACGAAAATCGTGTATTGAATTCGCTTGCTATTACTTACCGACGAACCTGTCTTTGACAATACGTCGTTCTTGATCTGTACGGTATCAGAGTCCGCCTTAAATTCTTTACCATCTGAGCTTGCGCTCGCCGAGTTCGTGAGCTCGCCGAGATTCTTTGACGTATCGACTACCGACCTTTTAACAGCAGTCGAATACGTCAGCTTTGCGTACCCTGTATTATTGCCCAGCTTTTCCGTTGGAATTGAAAACGCAACCATCTGGCGATCGACAGCAGGCGTCAGCAAGACATCCGAAACCTCGGTTTTTTCTCTCTCATGTTCCCATTCGCGGCCGGGCACCGCCGTCCCGTAGGGATTTGAATACAAAGAATATTTAGCCGAGCCGGGAATATAACTCATTCCCTCAGGAAGCTCATCTTTGACAACGACATCCTTGCCATTGAGCCTGCCAGCGCCATAATACTCACCGGCAGGCGTCTTAGCTCGATTGGCATAGACAGTCCAGTCGACAATCCACGCACCTTTGTCGTTCGAGCCATCCACTGATTTCCAGTCAAACGTCTCATCCCACCGTGCTTGCGAGCCGTCTTCATTTATTTTTACACTCTTCTCAACCGAAGGCTCCGCTTCGCCCTCAACATAGTAAAAGACAAAATCAGAATAGCCGCTAAACCCGTCGACAGAGGCGAAGTTGGAGTACCAACCAGGAAGTGCATCGGTCACCGTTTTATACGTAATAACCACCTCGGGGGACTTATCAAGCGCTTCTTTGACTTTATCCGTAATGGTTATTTGGATATTGCAGTTGTGTTGGTTGCTGTTCTGCGACGGATTTTCACCACCCGCAAACGTCCAATCGGTACCTTGGTCCAGTTTGGTACCCCCAATGGTAATTACATGTGAAGGGCCATCGGAGGTATCCGGCCCCATAGTCTGCTTCCAAGCCGCCAGCATGGTATCTTTGATAAGAATGGATGTTGGGTTTTTCGCATTTACGTAATCACGGAGCTCTACGCGTAATTGCCAAGTTGCTTTTCCGGTCCGAGATGCCTCATCCGGATTAAGCAGCGTTTTGCTAATGGTTTTGCCCGTCCAAGGACGGATGTAGTATGCGGTGCTTTCACCAGAGGGCAGACCGGAGTCTTCTTTTTTCACACTTGCCGTGTTACTAACTTTTTCGTAGGAATTCTCATCTTTCAGCTTAGTTTGATAGACGATGCAGTAGGTCGCATACCGATCGCCCTCTTTTGGATTAAACGTATAGCTAAATGAATCCCCTGACTCGCTCAGCATTTCCTCATCGATCTTATGTTTTTCATCGGCGGTCTCGCCCTTGTAGACCGTATAGCTGCCAATATAATCCTGCTTGCCATCGAGCTTGTCGGTAAAGGTGTAGCCAGACATATCGGCCTTGAGAGATCCCCTGTTGAGCACAACCTTCCAAGTGATGACAGACGATGTTCCGGAGCCAGCCTCTTTTTGAATCATGTCGTATTGAAACGGTTCCGACGCCCCTTTAATCGTAAGAGATTGTTGGTGATTTGCTTTTCCCCAGGTTGTTTGCACACTATTCCTACCTTGCGTAGGTGTGCCATTAGAAAGAGACAAGTTCTTACTAACTGTCGTTTCGTAGGTAACGGTATGGTCGCCCTGAGAAAGGTTACCTAGCGGCAACGTTGCAGTTCGCTCTTCGATGCTCACGGACGAACCAAGAGGATTTCCATCGAGCTTGAAGCTGCTTTGCTCAAAGTCCAGGTAGTCACCGAGCGTATCGACCAGTTTTACATCCGTTGCGTGCGACGTAACACTCAGATTAATAGTCCAAGTTATCTTGGCATTTCCGGTACTGCTATCTTGGGAAAAGACACCTGATTTGTTTCCATCAACTGCGCCATCTTGAATCTCGATCGGCACAGTTTCGCCAACGCCTGGAAATTTCAGTTCGACTTTTTCGCCGTCATCTACATCTTTGTCTTTAAGCTCAAACTCGAAATTGACGCGCACATAGAGCGAAGAGGGATGACCGCTGAGATAGCTGGCATCGTAATTAAAAACGACCTTGTTATCCTTTATGTACCAAGTTCCCATCCTTTGTGCATTCTCGGTATCATCCGTCCTTAAGATACCGCCCTCGTTCTCGTTCACAACAATCGAGTCGGGAAAGGTATAAATCGTCTCAAGCCTTTCAGGTGTAGGCCCACAATTCTCATGAAAACGAGCTTCCATAAAACCGTAGATAGTATCGGCTGTCGTAATCGAGGGTGAGCCCTCTTTACCGAGAGGCTGCTGACGACCCTTATCGGCATACAGCCCAACCGTAACGTCCGCCGTATCGCCGTTGATCACAATCGGCGTCGGCGTCGTCACGTCCTCGGCGCGCACTGGGGCTGCACCGTGAAAAACAGCGGCGGTGAGGCTAATCAAAATGAAGATCAGGGCCGCCATACCAAGCGACCGCGAGCGGTGTGCGTCCATAGTTGTCCCTTAATTCCTACAACACAGTGTGGAATACGGCGAATCGTCGGATCGAACACAAGCCCCAACATCTACGAGAACCTACCTAGCGCATTGCAAGAACCCATTGGGGGCAACTTCTAAGACGGTTCGTCTATGCCACAATGCATAAAATACAATATAGATAACAGTCATGTAAACCGCTGGTAAAGACGTCTTTTAATGTAATACCAGTTGATATTTATCTGTTAACGGTTTTGTATCAAAGCGGTTATATCCTGTGGAATTATGTATATGTTTAAACAACTTTACTTTGGCTGGAAAGCCGCTCGGGGGATAACCTCCTCCACCGTGGTGCAAAGTAACCTGTCCCCTTGCACCAAAAAGGGCGCCGACCATTGCGGTCGACGCCCTTTCTTATTGGCGGTTATAAGCCCCAGCGCTTATTTGTTGACCTGGCCGGCGCGGACGGCAGCCTTCTTGCGGTCGGTGGCGTTGAGCAGACGCTTGCGCAGGCGGATGTTCTTGGGAGTGATCTCGACCAGCTCGTCGTCGGCGATATACTCCAGCGCCTCCTCCAGCGAGAAGGTGCGAGGCGGCACCAGCTGGACGGAGATATCGGAGGTCGAGGAACGCTGGTTGCCCAGGTTCTTGGTACGGGCGATGTTGACGACCATGTCGCCAGCCTTGCTGCGCTCGCCCACGATCATGCCCTCATAGCACTCGGTGCCCGGCTCAACGAACAGCTGGCCGCGCTCCTGCAGCGTGCCCAGAGCGTAGGCGACGGCCTTCTCGGTGGTCATAGAAATCATGGCGCCGTTCTGACGGTTGCCGATCTCGCCGGCATAGGGACCATACTCCAGGAAGGTGTGGTAGAACACGCCCTCGCCGTGGGTGACGTTCATGATGCGGTTCTTAAGACCCATGATGCCGCGCGTCGGGATTTTGAACTCGAGGTGCGTCACGATGCCCGAGGTGTCCATACTCGTCATGATGCCGCCGGAGGTACCGAAGACCTCAACGACCTTGCCCGAGTACTCGTCCGGGCACTCGACGACGGCCTGCTCGACAGGCTCCATCTTGTTGCCGTTCTCGTCCTTCTTAAACAGAACGCGGGGACGGCCGACCTGGAACTCAAAGCCCTCGCGGCGCATGGACTCCATCAGGACGGACAGGTGCAGAATGCCGCGGCCCGAGACCTCGACGCCGCTCTTGTCCTCGAGTTCCTCGATCTTCATGGTCACGTTGTTCTCGGCCTCGTTGAACAGGCGTTCCTTGAGCTGACGGGCGCCCACGATGTCGCCGTCGCGGCCGACAAGCGGGGAGGTCGAAGCCTCAAAGACGATGGACAGGGTCGGCGGGTCGATCTCGATGGGCTCGAGCTCGACAGGGTTCTCGGGATCGGTGTAGACATCGCCGATATCGGTGCGGTCGATACCCACGACAGCGGCGATGTCGCCGGCGCCGACTTCCTGGCACTCGGTACGGCCCAGGTAGTCGAAGGTAAAGAGCTGCTTGACGGTGGCGGTAGCGCTGGAGCCGTCGTTCTTGACAACCAGGATCTGGTCGCCCTGGTGGATGGCGCCAGAGTACACGCGGCCGATACCGATGCGGCCGACGAAGTTGGAGTGGTCGATGGTCACGCACTGCATGGCCAGCGGGGCGTTCTCGTCAACCTCGGGCGCGGGCATGTCGTCGATAATCATATCGAGCAGCGGGTACATGTCCATGTTGCCGTCGTTGGGGTCAAGACGGGCAAAGCCGTTCATGGCGCTGGCGTAGACCACGTGCTCCATGGCGAACTCAAGCTGGTCGTCGGTGGCGCCCAGGTCGGCCATGAGGTCCAGGCAGTCGTTGTAGGCCTTCTCGGGGTTGGCGCCCGGACGGTCGATCTTGTTGATGACGATCATGATCTTAAGGCCGGTGTCGATAGCGTGACGCAGCACGAAGCGGGTCTGGGGCATGGGGCCCTCAAAGGCGTCGACCAGCAGCAGGGCGCCGTCGGCCATACGCAGCACGCGCTCGACCTCGCCGCCAAAGTCGGCGTGGCCCGGGGTGTCGATGACGTTGATCTTGACGTCCTTGTACTCGATAGAGATGTTCTTGGCGAGAATCGTAATGCCGCGCTCGCGCTCCTGGTCGTTGGAATCCAGGACGCGGTCCTCGACCTGCTGGTTGGCACGGAAGGCGTCCGTGGCACGCAGGAGCTTGTCGACCATCGTCGTCTTGCCGTGGTCGACGTGAGCGATGATGGCGATGTTCCTCAGATTGTCTACGCGCATGTAGTTCCCCTATCTTCTATCTATATACAACCGGCACGCGTATGCGACCCACCCAGCAATGCAACGCTCGGCGGGAATATTGAGCCTTTTACCGAAAACTCGTTTATTTTAGCGATTTTAGATGAGAGGGGTTTCCTCACCTGCAGGTTCAGGGTCGCTCCACATAAAACCATCGCCGGCGCCCATGCCCTCATACAGCACATATGCCGAAAAACCGCTCTCGAGCGTGGTTTCGAAGAAGCTCACGAGCAGAGCATCGTGATAGCCGCCGTCAATCTCGACGCAGCCGGTGTAGCCGATGGCATAGCGAGCGATACGGCCCAGGCCCTCGTCCTTAAGACCCATCTTGTGCTCGGAGATAAAGTTGGTGGCCGCCTCGAGGCACGCCTCTTCGCCGTCCTCGTCGAGCGCCGCCAGATAACGGTTGGAAGCGGCGTCCTCAATTGCCACGACCACGCCAGGGTTTTCACCGGCGGCAAGGTCGTCCAAGAACGCGCCGATCAGATCGCACACCATGGCGTCGAGCTCGGCGGAGACGTTACCGGCGTCCTGCATATCCTGTGCCATCTTTAGACCTTCCCATCGAGTCTGGCGTCGTTACAGTTCTTGTGCCTCAGCAGCGATCTTAGCGGCAGCGTCGCGGGCGCGCATCATATCCATCGCGCGCTTGTCGAGTACCTTGATCTGACTGGTCAGCATGACCGCATCGACCACGCCCCAGATCATAAGGCCCGTAGAGATCGAAAACCCAAGCGCACCAACTGTACCACGAAGGCGCGAACAGATTGCCGCGACAAGGGCGGAGACGACAACCATCTTGATAAACGAGCCGCGGCGTTCGCGAAGCGTGCGGGCCTGCGTCACATAGGCAATGCGAGCCGCCTCAGAAGCCTCCGAGCGCATCTGGGCCTCGCGCGCAATGGTCGCCGCCTCAGCCGACATACCGCCGGCCATCAGCGAACGCTCCGCAGCCTGGACGCCCCGCATTTAGAAGTCATCGGGGGAGAGCGTATGGACGAACTCGTCGAACTTCTCGAACTCTTGCTCGTCGTCGACTTCCTCGGCATGGGCAGAAACGGTGCCCAGGCGATTCATGATGTCGTCTTCAACGAACATGGGGGCATTACTGCGTACGGCGAGGGCGATGGCGTCGCTCGGACGCGCATCGATCTTATGCTCGTTGCCATCGGCCAACACGACAACCGTCGCGTAAAACACGGGCGGCTCGGCGCGAACGATTTCGATGCGTTCGAGCTTGGCACCCAGGGCACCAACAGTATCGAGCAACAGGTCATGGGTAATCGGGCGCTCGGCGCGACCGCTATCGATGCCGCGGCTGATGGCAGCAGCTTCAAACGAGCCAGTCTGGATGGAGAGAGAGCGCAGCGGCGCGGGGGAATCCGACTTGCTGCAGCGCTCGCGAAGCACGATAAGCGATGGCACGGGACCGGCGGCCATGACGATAGTCTCTATGTCGACACGAACCATGGAACACCTCCGGTACGTAGCGGTTAATACGCGGCAACCCGCCGCATTGAATAGCTATACTACCCAAACTTTCGCACGGCACACAAAATCAAAGTAGTTAATTTGGGACGGGGCTTTTTGACTACCTTCAGTAGGTAAGAAAAAAGCCCTGAGGCAATGCCCCAGGGCTCTTCACATTTTTGATGGTGGACCTGACAAGATTCGAACTTGTGACCTCCCGGTTATCAGCCGGACGCTCTAACCAACTGAGCTACAGGTCCATCATGGTGGAGGTTAGGGGGATCGAACCCCTGACCTCAGGCTTGCAAAGCCCGCGCTCTCCCAGCTGAGCTAAACCCCCACGGAGACAGTAATAAACACCCCAGCGGCGACTCGGCTCTCGCTGGGGTGTTTATTGCGAAAGAAAGTGGTGGACCTGACAAGATTCGAACTTGTGACCTCCCGGTTATCAGCCGGACGCTCTAACCAACTGAGCTACAGGTCCATCGCGCAAGGGATATATTAGACGAGTCGTTACGCGCGCGTCAACAACTTTTTTGAAAATCTTTGGAGGGGTGGCCGCTGGGCTGGCGAGTTGGGTTTGGTTTGCTGCTCGGACAGTCCTGCGCAAGACGAAGGCCACATTAAGTGGCCTTCTTTGCGTGCGGAACT
>USNX01000011.1 GCA_900556205.1 uncultured Collinsella sp. | reverse complement strand
ATTACAACCTGTTCCCGCACTATACCGTGATGAAAAACATCATCGACGCGCCGATTCGCGTGCTTAAGCGCCCGCGCGAGCAGGCGGAAGCTCGTGCGCATGAATTGATTGCTCAGATGGGGCTTGTGGGCAACGAGAACAAGGTTCCGTGTGAGCTTTCGGGCGGTCAACAACAGCGCGTGAGTATTGCCCGCGCCCTGGCGCTCGATCCGGAAATCTTATTCTTTGACGAGCCGACCTCGGCGCTCGATCCCGAGCTGACGGCCGAGGTGCTGCGTGTCATTAAAGACCTTGCCGCGCAGAATATGACGATGGTGATCGTGACCCACGCAATGCAGTTTGCGCGCGATGTTGCCGACCGCGTGGTATTTATGGACGGCGGTCGTATTGTCGAGGAGGGTCCTGCCGAGCAGGTCATCGACCATCCGCGCGAGCAGCGTACCCGTGAGTTCTTGAGCCGTATCGAGGGGTAGGCTCAGGTATTTACTCAACTATTAATTGAGGAGAAGCCGCCGCAGGTCTTACGGTCTGTGGCGGCTTTTGTTTGCATCGATGGGGTTCAATAATCGCCTCACAAGCTTGTCTCTTCCTCTCGCCGCCTGTATTCATACGTGCGCCGAAAGGTGTGCATGGACAGCCGCCCGTGAGGGTAGGGTGGTGGCATAGGACATTTGGAGGGTGAGTCGGCTCGGCTGCCGACCATGCTGCTCCCGGGATGGCACCGACCGCGAACTCTCCCCGTTGGCGTCGCGCAATGCGCGCGGCCCTGCAAGGAGGTCATCATGGGTGCTCCCAAGACCGGTAACGTAAGGAACGTGGTGCTCGTAGGCCAAGGCGGGGTGGGCAAGACTTCACTCGCCGAGGCCATGCTCCACCTTTCCGGCAAGACCGCCCGCCTGGGCGGCCACGACGGCACCAAGCCCACGCTCGACTATGACCCCGAAGAGGTCAAGCGTTCATTCTCCATCTCGACGACCATCGCGCCGATCGACTGGAAGGGCGCGCGCATCAATGTGCTCGATGCCCCGTGCTACCCCGATTTTATCGGCGACGCCTTTGCCGCGATGAGCGTCTGCGAGACGGCTCTGTTTGTGGTCGACGCCGAGGCCGGCCCGCAGCCTACGACGGTTAAGCTCTGGTATGCCGCCGAGGACCTGCGCTTGGCGCGTGCGGTGTTCGTAAACCGCCTGTCGCGCTCCGAGGCCAGCTTTGCGACCACGATGGACCTGCTGCAGGAGCGCTTTGGCACGCGATTGGGCGCCGTGACCCTTCCCTGGGGCGAGGGCGAGGACTTTGATGGCATCATCGACCTGGTGCGCATGAAGGCGCGCCATTGCAACGGCACCGAAGCCGTTGAGTCGGAGATTCCCGAGGAGTATCGTGCCCAGGCCGAGGAGGCCCATGACCATCTGTGCGAGTTGGTGGCCGAGGCCGACGATGAGCTGATGATGAAGTACCTGGAAGGCGAGGAGACGCTGACGCAGGAGGAGCTTGAGGGCCTGCTGTCGAAGGCGATCGCCGAGCGCATCTTTGTGCCGGTCTTTGCGGGTGATTGCATTAAGGAGCAGGGCGTCAACTCGCTGATGGATGACATCGCGACGTACTTCCCAGCGCCGACAGATTACGGCGAGATGCCGCTCATCGACGGTGATTCGCTCAAGATTTCGAGCGACGATGACCGTCCGGTGGCGTTTGTGTTTAAGACGTTGGCTGATCCGCAGCAGGGTCGCATCAGCTTTATCAAGGTGCTGACGGGTACGCTTGAGCCGGGTCTTGAGCTGATCAACGCGCGTACCCGCAAGAGCGATCGTCTGGCTCACCTGTATGTGATGTGCGGGCGCGACATGACCGAGGTCGGGCATGCCTATGCCGGCGACATTATCGTGGCGCCCAAGTTGGCTGCCGAGACGGGTGACACGCTCTCCATCACCGGTAAGGTCGAGGCCGCGGCGTTCAAGTTCCCTAACTCGCAGTATCGCATCGCCATCGAGGCCGAGAACCGTGGCGACGAGGAAAAGCTCTACACGTTTATCGAGAAGGCCTGCAAGGCCGATCCGACCATGAGCATCGATCGCGACGAGGAGACGGGCCAGACCATTATCTCTGCCGTGGGCGAGGCGCAGGTATCGGTGCTGCTCAACCGCCTGGAGGACCGTACCAAAGTTGCGGCCAAGAGCGTGCCGATTCGCATCCCGTATCGCGAGACTATTCGCCGCACGGCGAGTGCCCAGGGTCGCCACAAGAAGCAGACCGGCGGCGCCGGTCAGTACGGCGACTGCTGGCTGCGCGTGGAGCCGCTCATTGGGCCCGACGGCACGAGCGACGGCTATGAGTTTGTTGACGAGGTCGTGGGTGGCCGCATCCCGCGCTCGCTGATCCCCGCTGTGGACAAGGGTGTCCAGGAGACCATGAAGGACGGCATCATTGCCGGCTACCCGCTCACGGGCATTCGCGTGGCTGTGTATGACGGCTCGTATCATAGCGTCGACTCCAACGAGATGGCGTTCCGCGCGGCGGCTCGCATCGGTCTGCGCAAGGCATGCGCCGATGCCGACCCGGTGGTGCTGGAGCCCATCGAGGAAATCACGGTGACTATCCCCGAGAGCTACGCCGGCGCCGTGATGGGCGACATCTCGGCCTCGCGCGGTCGCGTGACGGGTATGGAGACCGATGAGCGCGGCGATACCGTGGTCATTGCCCAGGCGCCGCTGGCCGAGCTGACGGATTATTCGACGCGCCTGCGCTCTATCACGCGCGGCACGGGCGACTTTACCATGAAGCCCGCTGGCTATGAACAGGTGCCTTATGACGTTCAGGCCAAGCTGGTCGAGCGCTATGAGGAGGGTCGCGCCAAGTAGCGCGTGACTTTGCCTGCAACATATATGCCGATGTAAGGGCCGCTCTGGGCAATCCAGGGCGGCCCTTTTTGATCCCCGGTGGGGTTGCAAATCGGTTCTTGTCGTGGCTCGGGGCTAGTCCCCCGAGGCCTGATTGCGGCCGGTGGCGTAGTCGATCTGCACGTGCGGCTGCAGGTTGTAGCAGTACACGTGGAAGCAGAGGGTCTTGCCGTGGTCCTCGATCGATTGTGCTTCCAGACGAACGCCACGACAGACGAGTTCCTCTTCGTTGTACATGGGCGTGACGCGGTAGAGCACATGGTTGCCCGTGTCGCGGATGTAGTCGAGGATCTGCTCTTCAAACGGTAGCATGCCCGTCTCGTTGAGATAACGCGTGCCGGTGAGGAGATTTTTGCGGTTGGCGTTTTCGCCGCAGAGCGACCAGGCGATAAGGTGGCAGCGGTTGTAGAGGCTCTGGCCCGGAATAAAGTCGTAGCGCTGCTGGTGCCAACCGGCAGGATGGATACGCGAGATATCGCCGCGCTCGCCTTGACCGAGTGATTCGGGGCCCACGCAGGCGAGTGCTTTGCGGGTGCGGCCCAGGCTGTCGAGCTTGGAGAACTTCTTAAAGCAGCCCTCTTCTGTAGCGCGCTCGTATTCATCGAGCGTGAATGACGGTGTGCCGAGCGGGTGCGTGCTGTCGGCGCGAAGAGCAACGTAGGGGTTGCCGGCGTAGTCGGGAATGCTGCTGAGATAAACACCGCGGGCGCGGTTGAGGTCGGGGTTTTCAACCTCGTCGATGGGGGTGGCGGCGCTGTTCTCGGCAACGTTGCCGTTGGTGTTGGTCGTGGTGGATTCGGAGCCATCGCCGGAGTCCTCGGAGCTCGCTGTTCCCGATTCGAGCCGGGCGACCAAGTCCGCTTCGTCGTCGGTGAGGCTGGGACTCTCGTTTTGTTTTTCGGCCAGAGCCGCCGCCTGTTCATCGCTTTGCGGCGACAGCAGCTTGGGCGCTCCGTCGAGCGATCCCGTAAACAGCGCAAACCCCAGCACCACGGCGGTGCCGATGGAAAGTACTTGCTTGTAGGTGGACTTGCGCGACATTGAGGCTCCTGGATGGACGGTTGGGAATCTACCAGTCTAGCAGGAGCCGGCAGGGGCCGCTCCACCGAACAAATACTCAAGATTTGGGACAAACGCTACGGATTCATTTGTCCCGCAGTCTAGATCGAGGTGGAGTCGAGCCAGTTGAGCTTGCACTCGAGAATGCGCTGCTCGCCGGGTTCGCTGCTTCCGTCAAGTAGGGCGAGCAGCATCTCGGCTGCTTCGCGACCTTCTTGGTCGACGGGCTCGATGATGGTGGAGACGGTCGGTGTGGTGAGATTAGTCCAGTCTTCGCAGTTGAGTCCCAAAAGGCCGATTTGCTGCGGAAGCAGATGGGCCATTGGCTGGAGGGCCTTGTAGACACGGGGAAGTGCCCACTGATTTTGCACGAAGATAAGGGTTCGCTTGGCGGGATTGAACTTGAATTTAAAGTATTCGGTGAGCTCGTTGATTGACGGCTTGTTGTGATTGATGGGAATCGCTTTGTAGAGCTGCCCGTTCGCTGCCAGCGCCTCGGCATACCCCTGAAAACGCTCCATGCGGGTGCGCATTTCGGTCATGTTGGCGGCAATGGAAAAGAAATCTTCGTAGCCGGCGTCGAGGAGTGCCTGTGTGGCGTTGTACACGCCGTCGTAAAGGTTGGTTTTGATCCAGCTGGTACCTGGGCTATAGATGGCCGCATCGAAAAAGACGACCGGCTTGCCGGCGCGTCTAATGCGGTCATGCACGGCTTTGAAGTTTGCCGTGGGCTGGATGATAAAGCCATCGACGCCCAGCGAGAGCATCTTGTCGACGTACATGAGCTCGGTCTCGGGGTTAAAGTTGCTCGTGCAAACGACCGTCTGGTAGCCCGCGGGGAGCATGACCTGCTCCATGCCATTGAGAACGAGCCCCGCCCATTTGTTGGTGTTATCCAAAATGATGATGGCAATGACGTGGGTTTGCTTGCCGGTGAGCGTCTGCGCTTGGGCGTTGGGAACGTATCCGAGTTCCTTAATGACGCGCGCGATTTTGTTCTGCGTCTTCTCGCTAAGCTTTTCTCGTTTGTCGTTGAGGTAATACGAGACGCTTGCCGTCGAGGTTCCCGCCTCTCGAGCGACGTCTGCGATCGTAACGCGCTGTTTTGCCACAGCGACTCCTTCCGACAGATGAGCATTTTCCAACATGATGACTTTGAGTCTTGGTGAAGGATACGCTTCGGTGAGCGGCTTTTTCCTTTCATATGAGTATGCAACAAATGCGGCATACGGGTGGGGTCGAAATTTGTGACCGGCATGCGCATCTGCCGTCTACCGAGAAAATCAAATACTTCTTGACTTTTGAAATCGAGGGCAAAATCGCAGGATTCATTTTTGGTTAAACGCATAACTAAATCGCATAACCAACGCTCTGACCTGCGCGTTTACCGAAATAAGCTGGCATTAAGAAAAACGAGCACCTATATTGTTCTTGTCGAAAAGACAGCAAGTCCAAACGGCAGGGGATGCTCCGGAGGCCTCCGCAAACGGTGTCTTGCGCACGCAACTCTATGAAAAGAGGGAAGCAATGAAGATCGTAGGCGTTGCCGCCTGTACTGTGGGTATCGCCCACACGTATATGGCCCAGAAGGCGATTCAGGATGAATGCGCCGCCCGTGGCATCGAGTGCAAGGTCGAGGCTCAGGGTGGCCTGGGTATCGAGAATGAGCTCACGCAGGAAGACGTGGACTCCGCCGACCTGGTCCTGGAGTCCGTCGACGTGGGTGTCGAGAACGAGGACCGTTTTGAGCAGAAGATGGCCGAGGGCAAGTTCCTGAAGGTCGGCACCTCGGATGTAATCGCCGATCCGGTAAAGATCATCGACCAGGCCATTGAGATCATCAAGGCGACGGGTGGCGCCGTTGACGCGCCCAAGGCCGAGGCCAAGGCAGAGAAGAAGGCCGTCTCCGCTGCCCCGCAGGCCCCGACACCGGCGTCCAAGCAGTCTATCTTTGCCGATCCTGGCAAGACGCTGCTCAATGCATTCAATACCGGCGTTTCCTATTTTATCCCCATCGTCGTTATCGGCGGCGTGTTTCTTGCCTTCTCGCTGGCATCCGGTACCGCCGGCGCCAACGGCATGGAGGTTACGAACCCGCTGATGGTGAGCCTTAACACCATCGGCATGGCCGGCATCTCCATGATGATCCCGGTGCTTGCGGCATACATCTCCTACTCGATGGCCGGCAAGCCCGCGCTCGCCCCCGGTTTTGTCCTGGGCTACCTGGTCAACAACGCTGTCGTTACCCCTAACGGCAACAGCGTTTCGACCGGCTTCTTGGGCGCCATGATCATGGCGGTCATCTGCGGCTACTTTGTCCGCTGGATGAAGACCTGGAAGGTCAACAACACCATCCAGACCATCATGCCCATCCTGATCATCCCGATTCTGACCTCGCTTGTCCTGGGCATGGCCTATATCTACATCCTGGCCACGCCGCTTGGCTTTGTGATGGACTGGCTCACCGGCGTGCTCGGCAGCCTGCAGGGCGGTTCCGCAGTTGTCCTGGGTCTGGTCATTGGCGTTATGACCGCCTTCGATATGGGTGGCCCCATCAACAAGACCGCCTCGACCTTCACCATGGCCATCATGGCCTCCGGTATCTACGGTCCTAACGGTATGTTCCGCGTCGCCGTCGCCGTTCCCCCGATCGCCTGTGGCCTCGCTGCGCTCATCGCCAAGAACAAGTTCGATGACGCTGACCGCCAGATGGGCATCTCCGCGCTGTTCATGGGCTGCATCGGTATTACCGAGGGCGCTATCCCCTTCGCGGTCAAGGACCTCGGTCACACCCTGCCCGGCATTTGCATCGGCTCTGCCGTGGGTGCGGCACTTGCCGCCTTCCAGGGCATCGACTGCTACGTCCCGCACGGTGGCTTTATCGTCGCCCTTGCCACCAACAACGTCGCGCTGTTCTGCCTGGACATCGTGATTGGCGCCGTGGTCGCCGCTGCAATCCTGATTGCCATGAAGCCCACGCTCGATAAGCAGGCCAAGTAAACCTTTAAGGACTCCGGTTGTGCGGAGGGATGGATTTGACTCCGCACAACCGCCCCTACACAACAAAATCCATCCGTACTGATAGGGCCCACATCTGGGTCCCAGGGAACTTTTGTCAAAAATCCTCTGGAGAAGGAGAACAAAATGTCCAACCTCACCATCCGTCAGGCCGTTCAGGGCATGCTCAAGCTGCAGGATAGCGGCGATCACGCAACCATGGTCGGCATTGGCCCCATGAGCCCCAACCTGATTCAGGCCGTGTTCGAGCTTGCCAAGGACGAGGATTTCCCGCCCATGTTTATCGCCAGCCGCAACCAGGTCGATATGGACGAGATGGGCGCCGGCTACGTCAACGGTTGGGACCAGACGCGCTTTGCCGCCGACATCAAGAAGGTTGCCGACGAGGTGGGTTACACCGGTCCGTACTACCTGTGCCGCGATCACGGCGGTCCGTGGCAGCGCGACGAGGAGCGTAACGCCCACCTGCCCGAGGACGAGGCCATGGAGCTCGCCCGCAAGTCCTTCGTCGCCGACATGGAGGCGGGCTTTGACCTGCTGATGGTCGACCCCACCAAGGACCCCTATCAGATCGGCAAGGTTATTCCACTCGACGTGGTGCTTCGCCGCACGATTGATCTTATCGACTACCTTGAGCAGTACCGTCGCGAGCATAACCTGCCCGAGGTTGCCTATGAGGTCGGTACCGAGGAGACCAATGGCGGCTTGACCTCTACCGATAAGTACGAGGAGTTCATTTCTCAGCTGCAGCCCGAGCTCGAGAAGCGCGGCTGCCCCATGCCCACCTTTATCGTCGGCCAGACCGGTACGCTCACCCGTTGGACCGAGCAGGTCGGCCATTACAACTTCAAGAATGCCCGCGAGCTCGCCGACATGGCTAAGCGCTACGGCGTGGGCCTGAAGGAGCACAACGCCGACTATCTGGACGACGCGACGCTGCTCGAGCACATCCCGGCACACGTGACCGCCTCCAACGTTGCTCCGCAGTATGGCACCGAGGAGACCCGCGCCTACCTCAAGCTCTGCGCCACCGAGCAGATCCTGGTCGACAACGGTCTGTGCGATGACCCCTCCGACCTGTATCACACCCTGCTGGTCAAGGCTATCAAGACCGAGCGCTGGCGCAAGTGGATGACTGGCGACGACGTCAACCTGCAGGTCGACGACATTCTTGCCGACGATGAGCTCAGCCTGAAGATCCTGGATGTCTCCGGTCACTATGCGTTCAACGATCCTGAGGTCAAGGAGCAGGTCGAGAAGCTCTACCGCAACCTCGCCGCTCAGGACATCGACGGCAAGCGCTTTGTCATCGAGCACATCAAGCGCCCGATCAAGCAGTACGTCGTCGGTCTTAACCTCAAGGGCGTCACGACCCGCATCGAGGCCGCTCTTGCCGAGTAAGTAGCTTTTCCTACGCGACGCCGGGCCTGGGGCATGTCCCAGCTGCAGGCCCGGCACATGGGACAAAGGGGCAGTCCCTTTGTCCCATTCTTTTGAGTTTTAGCTTCCTTTGAAGGGGTTCACCATGAAGTTCTTTATCGATACCGCCAATCTGGACGAGATTGCCGAGGCCAAGAGCTGGGGCTGCCTGGCCGGTGTTACCACCAACCCGTCCCTGTACGCCAAGACCGGCGGCAAGCTTGCCGACTTTGAGCCGCATATGCTCAAGATTGCCGAGCTCTGCGAGGGCCTGCCCGTGTCCGCCGAGTCTACCGCGACCACTGCCGAGGGTATGATCGAGGAGGGCAAGCGCCTTGCCGCCCTCGCCCCCAACATCGTGGTCAAGCTTCCCGTGTGCGAGGCCGGCCTTGCCGCCTGCCGTGCGCTGGCCGATGCTGGCGTGCGCGTCAACATGACGCTCGTCTTCTCGCCGACGCAGGCCCTTATGGCCGCCAACGCCGGTGCTCGCTACATCAGCCCGTTTGTCGGTCGTTTCGACGACATCGCCGAGGACGGTATCTCGCAGCTCGACAACGTCGTGACCTGCATTAAGAACTACGACTGGACGGGCAAGAACGTCGACGACACCGTCGAGATCATCACCGCCTCGGTTCGTACGCCCAACCACGTAACCCAGGCCGCGCTGCTTGGCGCCGATATCGCGACCGTGCCCATGGCAGCCCTTAAGAAGTGCCTGCACCATCCGCTGACCGATCAGGGCCTTGCCTCGTTCGAGGCCGACTGGCAGAAGGTCGTCGCTCAGGCTTAACGAGTGGATTGCCCCGGCATCGTGTCATCCGGTGCCGGGGTTGTTCTCAAGAGAGGAATTCGTATGACCAACCAGGAGCTGGCGAAGGTCGCCAATGAGGTCAGGAAGGGTGTCGTGGCTGCGGTTCACGCGGCCAAGTCGGGACACCCGGGTGGATCGCTCGGTGCTGCCGACATCATGACGTATCTGTACTTTGAGGAAATGAATATCGATCCTGCCGACCCTCACAAGGCCGATCGCGATCGCTTTGTGCTCTCCAAGGGTCACGCGGCGCCGGGCCTGTATTCGGTGTTGGCAAATCGCGGCTATTTTCCCGTCGAAGAGCTCGAGACGCTCCGCCATATTGGCAGCCGACTGCAGGGCCATCCCAACATGAACGACGCCCCTGGCATCGATATGTCCACCGGATCGCTCGGTCAGGGCATCTCTGCTGCAGTTGGAATGGCGCTTGCCGCTAAGCACTGGGGCGACGGCTACCGTGTCTACACGTTGCTGGGCGACGGTGAGTGCGAGGAAGGCCAGGTGTGGGAGGCGGCCATGTTCGCCGGCAACCATGCACTCGACAATCTTGTTGCCGTCGTCGACCACAACGGCTTGCAGATTGACGGCACGATCGATGAGGTCAACTCGGCCATGCCGCTCGCTGACAAGTTCCGCGCCTTTAAGTGGCATGTGATCGAGCTCGCCGACGGTAACGACATGGCGCAGATTGCCGCCGCCTTTGCCGAGGCCCGCAAAGTGAGCGACTCGCCCGTGGCCATTATCGCCGAGACGGTGAAGGGCAAGGGCGTCTCCTTTATGGAAAACCAGGTGGGCTGGCACGGCAAGGCACCCAACGATGAACAGTTTGAGCAGGCCATGGCCGAGCTCGCAGCAGCAGGGGAGGAGCTCTAATGGCAGACGTCAAGAAAGTCGCCACGCGCGTTAGCTATGGCGAGGCACTTGTCGAGCTGGGCAATGAGCGCGATGACTTTGTGGTTCTCGATGCCGACCTGGCCGCCGCCACGCAGACCGGTAAGTTTAAGGCTGCGCACCCTGAGCGCTTCTACGACGCCGGCATTGCCGAGAGCAACCTGATGGGGCTTGCCGCCGGCATTGCGACCACGGGTCACGTCGCCTTTGCGAGCACCTTTGCCATGTTCGCTGCCGGCCGCGCGTACGAGCAAGTGCGTAATTCCATCGGCTATCCGCACCTCAACGTCAAAATCGGTGCCACGCATGCGGGCATATCGGTCGGTGAAGACGGTGCCACGCATCAGTGCTGCGAGGACATCGCGCTCATGCGCACGATCCCGGGTATGACGGTGATTGTTCCCGCCGATGACATCGAGGCTCGCGCATGCGTGCACGCCGCCTATGAGTTTGAGGGGCCGGTCTACATGCGTTTCGGACGCCTGGCAACACCGGTCATCAACGACTGCGAGGACTATGAGTTCAAGATTGGTCGCGGCGTGGTCGTGCGCGAGGGGTCCGATGTGACCATCATCGCTTGTGGCCTTATGGTCGCTGAGGCGCTTGAGGCTGCCGAGGCGCTCGCTGCCGATGGTATCGATGCCGAGGTCATCAATATGCACACGATCAAGCCGCTTGATGAGCGCCTGGTGGTTGCCAGCGCCAAGAAGACTGGTCGTGTGGTCACTGCTGAGGAGCATTCGATTATCGGTGGTCTTGGCGAGGCCGTGGCCTCGGTGCTCGCGGAGCAGCATCCGGTGCCGATGCGTCGCGTCGGCGTGCGCGATGTGTATGGCGAGTCCGGCCCTGCGGTCGATTTGCTGCACAAGTACGGTTTGGACGCCGACGGCATCGAAGCTGCGGTCAGGTCCGTGTTGTAAGGAAGGTTTCCATGGGATTTGTATCTGCCAACCAAGTGACAATCGGGTATATCGCCGCCTCGCGCGAGGACGCCCTGCATTATTTGTCCGAGCAGGCCATCGAGCTCGGCTTTGCCGATGACGCATCTGCCGTAGAGGCCGCCTTCATTGCTCGCGAGAACGAGGCCGAAACCGGCCTTGTCGCCGGTTTTGCCGTTCCGCATGCCAAAAGCGACGCGATCCACACGCCGGGCGTTGCCGTGCTTAAACTGACCGAACCCGTTGAATGGCCGAGCTTCGATGGGGTGCCCGTCGATGTTGCGCTCGCGCTGTACGTGCCCGCCGGCGAGGCCGGAACTACGCACCTGCGTCTGCTCTCCAAGGCTGCCGTGATGCTGATGGACGCCGGCTTCCGTGACAAGGTGCGCGCGAGCACCGATCCCGTTGAGATTGCGGAGCTCATCAATAGCGGACTCGAAGACTAGAACGGTCATCCCGTTCAATCAATTGATCCTTCTCCAAGGAAAAGGGCCGCGACGCCGTATGGGTGTCACGGCCCTATTTGCGTTTCCCCAGATAAAACCTGCCAAAATAAACCTGTCCCTTATTGACAGGTCAGTTAACGCAGTCCAGGTTGAGCATATGCGAGCGAGCGGGCTCCGGGTGCGGTAAGGTGACGTGAAACAAGCGGGCGCTGACCTTTTGGTCGCGCCCGTGAAGTTGAACGTCAGATTGCCGTGCCCGGAGCCCGCGCAGCGCCGAGCAGTTACGCCGTTTGTAAAACGGCGTAACCTAAAGGTTCATGTTGCCGTGGATGTAGGGGGTGACCTCGGGGGAGATATGGCCGCAGCCCAGCTCGCGCAGCGCGGACTCGATAATGGCGGGCAGCGGGGTCTTGCCCTTGTCGTCGACGGCGGCACCGCCGAGGGTGGCAATCTTGGCAACATCTGCGGGTGCGGCCTCGATATGCATGCAGCCGCCGACCAGGCGTGCGCGTACCTGTGCCAGATCAAGATCGTGCAGGTAATCCTCGCAGGCGCGGATTAAATCGACTTTCTCGCGCGTAAGCTCCTCGCCCGTGGGGACGCGGGTGGCAAGACATGCTCCCGCCGGTAGGTTCCAAACGGGATAGCCCCATGCGCGCAGCAGCTCGCGCTCTTCGTCCTTGGTAAAGCCGACCTCCATAAGGGGTGAGCGTACGCCGAGCTCTTCTGCCGCACGCATGCCGGGGCGGTAGTCACCGCGATCGCTTGCATTGCTGCCATCGATGACGGTGGGAAAGCCGAGCGACTTGGCGTGGTTGACGATGGCGGTAAAGCCGGCGTGCTTGCAGTGGTAGCAGCGATTGGCATCGTTGCAGGCTACTTGGGGGAGCTGCAACTGATCCACCGAAAGATTGAGCACGGGGAGCTTAAAATGCGGCCCCTCATTGGCCTGCCCATCAACGGACTGCTCAAACGAAGCCTGCTCGGGCGTGCCGATGAGCGGCGTGGTGAGATGGACGAGGAGGGTATTGGTAGGCATGATGCGGGCGCATACGGCGGCCAAAAAGCTGCTGTCAACGCCGCCGGAAAACCCGATAGCCACGCGTCCGTATGCCAAAAGCAGCTGTTCGAGCGCCGATAGCTTGTCTTGAAGCTCCTCTGCGGGTGCCGTGGTGTCTAAAATCATGAAACGATCCTTATCGTTGAGTACTCGATCGAAAACTATAATCCTAATGCGTTACTTGCCATAAGACTTCTATCTGTGTAACGAAAGTGCAATATGGTATATACGTTATATACAAGTTGCCAAATGCGGTAGAGTTGCAGCAACGTGACAGCGAGAGTCGATGGGGGACCGATATGATCAAGGCTGTTATTTTTGACATGGATGGAACGCTGGTCGATACCGAGCGTTTGGGGATTAAGGCCTGGAAGGCAGGCGCCGCTGAGCTGGGGCTCGCGATTGATGAAGCGCTGATCCATCAGTTTATCGGCCGCACGCTGCCCGATGTTATGGACATCCTCGATAAGCATTACGGCAGCCATGAAACCACCGAGGCGATCTATCGTCGCCACAAGGAGATTCGCGACGAGATGGTCAAGACCGAACTGGAACTTAAGGCCGGTGCCGCCGAGTGCCTAGACGAGCTGCTGGCTGCGGGCTATCACGTTGGTCTAGCGACGTCGTCGCGCCTCGTTACGGCCGAGCGCAACCTTAAGATGGTTGGCCTCTTTGACAAGTTTGAAACGGTAACGTGTGGCGAGGACGTCGTGCACGGCAAGCCCGACCCCGAGATGTATCTGCTCGCCTGCGAGCGCGCGGGCTTTGCTCCCGAGGAATGTGCCGTGGTCGAGGATTCGCGCAACGGCTGCGTCTCGGGCATTACGGCCGGATGCCATGTCTTCGCCGTTCCCGATATCGTGCCGCTGCCGCAGGACGTGGTGGATGGCTGCGAGGCCGTGCTCGATACGCTGTTCGATCTGGCGGCGGCGGTCAAGGCCGTGCGCTAGACAATTGCGGTGTTGAAACGAGCGATTGCTCACGTTTGCGCTCAAGCAAAAGGGGCCCGGCAATGGTCGGGCCCCTTTTGCTTGAGCGGCGACTTAGCATACTTACGGGCGTGCTATAGATACGCGCCTAGGTTGATGGCCGTGGCGTCGGTCTGGCTGCTTGCCTGGGTGCTGGCGCGTTCCAGCAGGAACGGCCGCACGAGTTCTTGGCGGTTGATGTCCTCGATGGCCGTGACCGCGGTGACGGTGCGCGCGGCAGAGCCGATGTGGACGTGCTTGGTCTTTGCCGGGGCCTTGTTCTCAATTTGCTCCATGAGCAATTGAACGCCCTTGCGGCCAATCTCGTAGCCCGGGGGCGCTACCGTAGTGAGCGGGACCGATCCGCTCCAAGCGAGTGGGTTGCCATCGCAACCTGCTACGCGTACTTGCCCGGGGACGGCGATGCCTTTGTCGACCAGCGCCGAGATGACGCCCGAGGCCAGCACGTCGGTCAGACCGACGACAAAATCGGGACGTTCGTCCGCGGGGCGCTCGGCGATTTGAGCACCGATGCCGTAGCCGTCGGCAGCGGTATTCCATTCGCCGGCGTCGATGACTTCGAT
>USNX01000010.1 GCA_900556205.1 uncultured Collinsella sp. | reverse complement strand
GGGCGCCGCCCACCATATAGATCTCGTCCACGCCGCCGAGCTTGGCAGCCGCAAGCGTATACGGGCTGATCAAGCCATCTTTTTGCGGCGGAGTCACCATGACCACGCGCTTGACGCCGGCCACCTTGGCGGGAATGGCGTTCATGAGCACGGTGGAGGGATACTGCGCGCGACCGCCCGGTACGTAGATGCCGGCCGCAGCAAGCGGGGTCACTTTAACGCCGAGCATTGTGCCGTCCGGGCGCGTGGTAAACCAGCTCTGCTCGACCTCGCGCTGGTGGAACTCGCGAATCTGGCGCGCGGCCTTCTCGAGTGCGGCGACAAAGGCCGGATCGAGGCCTTCGAGCGCGTCATCGATCTGCTCCTGTGGCAGGCGGAAGCTCTCCAGCTCAACACCATCAAAACGCCGGCAATAATCGCGCACCGCGGCATCGCCGTTGGCGCGCACGTTGGCTACGATATCGCGGGCAGCGTCGACGATGTTTTGCGGCAGCACGCCCTTGCGGTTGAGCTGGTTGGTGACGAGGCGCTCGCCGGGAGCAAGCTTGATGGTCTTCATATCGGTATCCCCTATCGGTTGAGGTTGCGTTTGAGAAACGTGAGGCCGGGCAGCGGCGCCAATCGGTCCGCAGTCCGGATATGGGGGCGCCCGTGCGCGCTCGCGCTATTGTGCCGAGCCCGCGACGGGCTCAAAATGCTTGTCCTTCACGGCAGCCGCCAGGCGATCGGCCAGGTTACGCACACGCGGGTCCAGGCGCGCGGCACCCGGGTTGACGAAGAAACGCGCCGTGCAGTCCATAATGCGGCCGGTGATGACCAGGTCGTTGTCGCGCAGCGTGGCGCCCGTGGCGGTAATATCCACGATGCGGTCGGTCATGCCGACAATGGGACCCAGCTCGATGTTACCGTGAAGCGAAACGATGTCGGCGTTCACGCCGCGCTCGGCATACCAGGCACTCGCGATGCGCGGGTACTTGGTTGCCACACGAAGCGAACCGCGGCGGGCATAGTTGCGCTCGGCCTGACCGGCGCGCCACGCGGGCTCCGCCTCGATAAACGTGCACAGGCCATAGCCCAGGTCGACCAGCTGCAGCAGGTTGCGGTCTGCCTCGATGAGCGAATCCCAACCACAGATGCCGCAATCGGCGCCGCCGCAGCCCACAAAGGCGGGCGCGTCGCTGGGACGCACGATGACAAACTCGATATCGCCGACCGCGCCCTCGCCGGCACGCGTGTCGCGGCCGCGCACGATCAGGTGACGGCCGGGGTCACGCAGCTCAGAGACGTCCAAACCCGCGGTCTCGAGCACGTCGAGCGTGTCGGCCTTAAGCGAGCCCTTGGGCACAGCGATGCGCAGCGGGCCCTCGGCGCCACGGCCCGCGGCGTGGTCGCCATCGGAAGCGGCGTCCTCGGCCGAGGTGCGCGCGGCCTCCAAGCGCTCGAGCGAAAAGGCGAAGCCCGCCGCCGGCACCTCGATACCGTCGCCAAATGCGCCGGTAAAGATGGAGTCATAGCGTCCGCCCGAACCGACCGGATCGGGCAGTCCGCCGGCATAGGCCTTAAAGACCAAGCCCGTGTAGTAATCGAAAGAGTTCATGATAGAGAAGTCGAACGACAGCACCTGGGCGTCCTCGGATGCCAGGCCCTCAACCAGGGCACGCAGCTCGCACGTCAGCGGCGCGACGATACCGGCGGCCTCCAGCAGCGCGTCCACGCAGTCGAGCACCTCGGCACCGCCGTGCAGACGCGGCAGCTCGCTAATGGCGGCCTTGACGGCATCGGACTCGGTGCTTGCCGCCACGCGGGCATCGAGGCCCACAAAGTCGTTGGCGTGCACGCAGCGCAGGGCCTCAGCGGCCAGCTCGCGATCCTCGCACGCCGCGAGCAGTTCCTTAAACGGACGCACGCTACCTGCGATAATGCGCGCATCGGGCAGTGCCAGCTTACGCACGGCCTCGGCCACGAGCGAGACAATCTCGACATCGCCCGCGGTATCGCCCGCGCCGATAAGCTCAAAGCCCAGCTGCGTAAACTGACGCGAGCCGCCGGCATTGCGCTGACACTCGCGAACCACCGGCGCCTCGTAGCGAAGGCGCAGGGGCAGGTCAGCCGCGCGCATGCGGGTCGAAACCAGGCGCACGATCGGCAACGTGTTGTCAGGACGGACCACCAGCAGGCGGCCGTCATCGTCAAAGAGCTTAAACGGCGTGTCCGCGATGCGGCCGCCCTCCTCGAGCGAACTCTTGTCCTCGAGCAGCGGCGTCTCGACCGGAAGGTAATGATGCTCCCTGAAGCAGCCCTTCACCGTACATGCGATCTCCTCGCGCGCCTGAGCCTCCTCGGGCAATATGTCCCGGAATCCCCACGGTGTGGCCGTCATCTGGTGAGCCTCCTCATGCTGTGCTTCGTATAGAACAGAAGACCGGCATAGCTCCGCCGGTCTTCTGGGTACTTTAGCATACTAGAGTGCTTGCGGGGAAAATCCTTGTCCGCAGCTCACACCGTATTCATTTGGAAACATAGGGGCAGACGCTCAGCTAAATCTGACGATTATCTAGGCCAACCAGAAACCATATCCCGTTTTTCGTCTAAAAACTGGGATGCAGTTTCCGCTGAGGACTATCCGAACTGCTTCTGCAGCGGCTGTTTTGGCTCCGGGACCGCGTCAATCGCATATCTTTATGGCGCCTTTATCCTACACATGTTGTATAACTACCAAATGTGGAATATAACAAAGAGCAAAACATAGGCTGAGCGTTATGGAGGATTGAGGTTGAAAGAGAAGCTATTTCGATGGGTCGTGAAGCACCGCAAACCCATCATCGCGTTCTATGCGGTGGCAGCACTGGTATGCCTGTTCCTGCGCCAGTTTGTAGGCGTTAACTACGACATTACGAGCTATCTGCCCGACGAAGCGGCGTCGACCGTCGCTCTGAATACCATGGGTGATGAGTTTGAGGGTGACATTCCCAACTGTCGCGTTATGGTGCCCAATGTCTCGATCGCTCAGGCGCTCAAATACAAGGACAAAATCAAAAAGGTCGACGGCGTCGAGGAGGTCCTATGGCTTGACGACGCGGCAGATATCGATCAGCCGCTTGCCACGCAAGACAAAGACACCGTTGAGACCTATTACAAAAAGAACAACGCCCTGTTTACGGTGACGGTTAATTCCGAAAAGGAGATCGAGGCAACCGACGCTATTCGAGATATCGTGGGCGACGAGGGCGCCATTACGGGCTCGGCCATGTCTAACGCGCTCGCCACCACATCGACCGAGCAGCAGATCAGCATTATCACGGTCGCTGTCATAGCGATTATCTTCGTGATTCTGGTCATCACGACTACCAGCTGGGCCGAACCCATCCTGGTGCTGCTGGGCCTGGGCGTCTCGGTGTTTATCAACTGGGGCACCAACCTCATCTTTGGCGAGATTAGCTTTGTCACCAACTCTGCGGGCTCCATTTTGCAGGTTGCCATCGCGCTGGACTTCTCGGTCTTTTTGCTGCACCGCTTTAACGAGGAGCGTGGCCGCCACGGCAGCGTTGCCGAAGACATGGTGCAGTCGTGCTGCCTGTCCTCGGTCGCCGTGTTTTCGAGCGGTTGCACGGTCTGCATCGGCTTTATCGCGCTTGCCGCCATGCAGTTTAAGATCGGCCCCGACCTTGGTCTTGCCCTTGCAAAGGGTATCGCCATCAGCCTGGTATCGGTCTTTACCTTTGTTCCTTCGATGTTCGTTCAGTTCGATGGCTTTGTGCAAAAATCGCAGCACAGGCCCTTTGTCCCGCCGCTGGGTAAGTTCGCCCGTCTGGTGCTCAAGGTCTGTATCCCCGCTGCCGTCGTGATCCTCGCCGTGGTTTACCCTGCGCGCGTGGCATCGACCTCCAGCGATATCACGTACTACTACGGCACTTCGCACATTTTTGGTTCGGATACGCGGCTTGGTCAGGATATGGACAAGGTCAAGGAGGTCTTTGGCAACTCCGATACCTACGTTGTGCTCGTTCCCCGTGGAGAGGTGAGCGAGGAGCAGGCACTCTCCAATGAGCTCAAGGCGCTCCCCGAGGTCAAGTCCATCCAGAGCTATGTTGACGTTGCGAGTCCCTATATCCCCACGGGCATGGCCGAAAAGGACACGCTCGATCTGGTGGAGGGAGAGCACTACAGCCGTTTGGTGCTCACGGTTACCGCGCCCTACGAGAGTCCGAGTACATTTAAGCTGGTCAAGAAGATTCGTTGTATCGCGGACAAACATTATCCGGGTAAGGCAATGCTCGCCGGCGAGGGCGTGAGCACCACCGACCTTAAGGACACCATCACCGTCGATAAGGGCAAGGTCGACCTCATCGCCGTCGTGGCCGTGTTCGCGGTCTTGCTGCTGGCCACCAAGTCGCTGAGCCTGCCGATCATCTTGGTGCTCGTGATTGAGACCTCGATCTGGATCAACTTTGCTGCACCGCTCTACACCGGTATGCACGAGTTCTTCCTCGCCTACTTAATTGTGAGCTCCATCCAGCTGGGCGTTGCCGTCGACTACGGCATCCTGATTGCTGACCGCTATCGTGAGGACCGCGTGACCATGCATAAGCGCGAAGCGCTACTCGAGACCATGGAAGCTTGCGCGATTCCTGTTTTGACCTCTGGATCGGTTCTGCTGATCAGTGGCTTCCTGATCCATGCGATCTCGAGCCACGGCGTGCTCAAGCAGATCGGCTGGTTCCTGGGCGTCGGCGTGAGCATCTCCCTAGTCGCCGTACTCTTTGCGCTGCCGGGTTTCCTGTATGTGCTCGATGGCCTCATCGGCAAGACCACGCTCAAAGCTCATTTTTTGCCCAAGGATGCCCAGGATCCGGTTTCGGATACCACCGAGGCATCGGCTGCGGACGGCTCCGCTCAGTAACGTTTTACAAAGCAGTTGGAAGGAATACCGCAATGCATACCCATACCACTGATACCGCTTCGAAAGAGCTCAAAGCCCAACGCGATCTTGTACGTCGTCCCCATAAGCGCATCGCTGCGCTCGCTCTTGCCGCCGGTCTGACCGTGGCCCTTACCGTTCCCGGTGCCGTTGTGTTCGCCGACGGCGTAGGGTCGACGAGCGCTGCCTCGGCTACGAGTGAACAGATGGCGACGGACTCCGATAACAGCACGCCGGGATATAAGAAAAACCAGGTCGTATACGTCAAAACCGATGCCGACGGCAATCGCACGGGTGTTTACGTGGTCAATAGCTTCGAGGCCAATAAGGGCGTCAAGATCGACGATGCCGGCACCTATAACAAAGTGACCAACCTATCGACGACTCAAAAACTAACGGACGACAGCGGGTCGGTTGCCGTTACGGGCCAGGGAGTGCAGGACTTTGTCTACCAGGGCGATCTGGACAAGAACACTCAGATGCCGTGGAACGTCACCGTAGCATACCAGCTCGATGGCCGCGATATCGACGCCAAGGATTTGGCGGGCAAGAGCGGCAAGCTCACCATGAAGCTCAAGGTCGAAAAGAATGACGACTATACCGGTGGCGATTATGCCGATAACTACCTGGTTCAGATTACCGGTCAGCTTAAGGATGCCGAGGCACACGATATTGAGGCTGAGGGCGCCACGGTTGCTGCCAACGGCTCCAACACGCAGCTTACCTACATGGTGATTCCCGGCAGCACCGGAGACTACACCATTACGACCGATGTTGAGGATTTTGAGTTTGATGGCTGGCAGATTGTCGGCGTGCCGCTGAATCTTGCCATCGATGTGGACTCGAGCAGCATGGATACGAGCCAGCTCGTGGAGCTCTCCAACGGTATTGCTACGGCCAATAGCGGTGCTGGCCAGGTTGCCGACGGTGTCAAGACGCTCGCGGCCTCGCTTGCCACGGCCAATACCGGTGCCGGCACGCTGTCCAGTGGCGCCGCTGCGCTCGCGGCGGGTACGAGTCAGCTCAACGCGCAGGTCCCCACGCTGGTCGAAGGCGTGAGCAACCTTAATGCCGGTGCCGAGGGGGTTAATGCCGGTGCCGTGCAGCTTAAGGGCGGTGCGTCCGATCTTTCGGCGGGCCTTTCCAAGCTGCAGGGGAGCGCACAGCAGATCTCGGGCGGCATAAGTGGAATTGCCGCTGGGTCCGATACGTACGTCGACGCGCTGACGCTGGGCAAGCAGGCTCAGGAGGCAAACCTTGCCAAGGCGCAGGCTGCGGCCAAGGCGGCCCAGGACGCCGTGACCGCTACGTCGGGCAACGCCTACAGCGCGCTGTACGGGCCGCAGGGTCTTACGGCGGCGCTCAGCGGCGAGGGGCAGTACCTTGCCGGTGCACAGCAGGCGCTCGGCGGGGCAAAGCAGGCCGCGAGCGCCATGGGCAACGATGCGGCAAAGGCTAACGCCGAGAGCGCAAAGGCTGGCGCCGAGAGCACCGTTGCATCTATTGCCGCTGCCAAGGCGGCGGTCGCCGATGCTCAGGACGCGCTGGATAACGCGGCCGATCTCGACTCCGCCAAGGCTGCGGCAGCCAAGCTAAGCGAGGCTACGGCACAGCTGGATGCCGCCACCGCAAGTGCCGGCAGTGCTGCTACCAGCGCGGGTGCCGCCGCCACGGCGGCATCGAGCGCCGATGCGACGGGTCTTACCGCGCTTCTCGATTCTGCATCCAATGCCGTTGCGGGCGCGCAGGGTCTTAACACGCAGGTGTCGCAGGGCCTTAAGGGTGCCGAGTCCATGTTTGGCACGCTTACCGATCAGGTTACGACTTTGGCCCAGGCGGCCGGCGCCCAGGGCGGCGCCCAGGGTGCCGTCACCGCGCTCGATAGCGCCATTCAGGGCTACACCACTGTCCAGGATGGCCAACAGCTGAGCCTGGCCGGAGCCATCGCCTATATGAACAGCGCGATCAACCCGGCAAACCCCACGGCCGTGAACCCCGGTCTTGTCGCCGGTGTTGGCTCTGCAGCAACGGGCGCGGGTCAGCTGAGCGATGGCGCCGCGGCTCTTGCCGCGGGCACCGACCAGCTTGCTGCGGGCACACAGCAGCTCAACGGTGCCACGCCCGCGCTTGCCAACGGCGCATCACAGCTCAACAACGGTGCGGCGCAGCTCAAGACAGGTGCTGCTAGCCTTGCTAGCGGCATTAATCTTCTCTCCTCGGGTGCAGGTACGCTTGCCAGCGGCGCATCCGAGCTCGGCAACGGCATGCAGGAGCTTACCGACCGAACGAGCAATCTCGATACTCAGGTCATCGACACCGTTAAGGACAAGATCGAGGAAATGCTCAACCCCGGCTTTACGCCGACGGACTTTGTCAACGGCGAGCAGGGCGGACATATAAATCGCGTGCAGTTTATCTATATGACGGGCGCGATCAGCAAGTAGGCAGCCGCGCCCTTGTGGCGATTGGCATCGATAGCAAGTTATGAGGGGAGGGGCCGTCGGGCATTGTCTCGGCAGCCCCTCTTTGCTGTCAGCGGCCACTTCGCGTCTTTGCAGAAGCTGTACCGCAAGATTTGTGTTTGGAAGGAGACGCGCTTTCTGCAAGGGGCGGAGCGCGGAAAGCATGTCCCGGATTTGATGCTCGGAACGGGATGAGCTTTCCGGATCGGACCCCAAGCGGAAAGCGCGTCCCGTTTCGGGGCTTCAGAATGGGACGCATCCGGAAACCGCATCCCACTCTGAGCCGAAATTCCGGGATGAGATTTCCGCCGAGGACACCCTGCGCCGACGGCAACGCAAAAAGGGCGCCCGCGCGAATGCGGACGCCCTTGTGTAGGGTCGAGATATCAACCAGCCAAGATATCGGCCCTGCGGCCAGCTCTTAGTAGTCGAACTGGTGGTAGTAGCGGCGGTACTTGAGGTTGTGCTTGGTGACCAGCTCGTAGTTGCGCGAGAGGCGGTCGGTGGTGAGCACCGACAGGATCCAGGGGGACACGATGACGCGGAAGTCGTCGTCCAGGCCCGGGATCGCGTACTCGGCGGTGTCGATGATGACGTAGTCCTCGTCGCCGGTCACGCCGCTGGTGAGGAAGGCGCGGACGCGCTCGTCGAGGGCGCGGCACTCGTCCTCTCCCATGAACAGGAACACCGGGACGCCGGGCTCGAGCAGCTCGAGCGTGCCGTGGAAGAAGTCGTGCGAGGTGATGTGGCGGATGCGCTTCCACTGCATCTCCTCGAGCAGGCACATGGAGTACAGGATGGTCTCGCCCCACAGCGCGCCCGAGCCGATGAACATGGTGTAGTCGGCCAGCGCGTACTTCCTGGCGAGCTCCTCGGCGCGCGGCTCGAAGCGCTTGCGGATGTCGAGCATGTCCTTCCAGACGTCCTTCGTCTGCTCGATGAACAGGTCGAACTTGGGGAAGCAGCCGCGGCGGTTGAGCAGGCGCAGGCCGAAGCAGTCGGCGAGGTAGTAGCCCTTCTCGCAGCCGCCGGCGCCGTGGTCGGAGGCCATCATGACGCAGTTCTCGGCGCCCACGGCCTGCCCGATCTTGCCCTCGGGGTTGGTCATGGCGAAGACGCGCACGCCCATCTCCCTCATCTTGCCGACGGCCTCGAGCACCTCGGGGGTGGTGCCGGACTCGGAGGCGGTCAGCACGACGGACCTGTCGGTCATGCGCTTGTGGCCCATGACGTTCCACTCGGCGGCGTGGATCAGGTAGACCTCGAGGTCGCGGTCGCCGAACTTGTTCATGAGGTACTCGAGCTGCATGAACTCGTCCCAGGTGCCGCCGACGCCCATCAGGAAGACGGCGTCGTAGCCCTCCTCGTGCACGCGGTCGGCCAGGGCGGTCATCTTCTTGCCGGCCTCGTAGACGTTCCTGCCGTCCTCGAGGTAGCCCTCCTGGTCGAAGTGCATGATCTCGATCTTCTCGGTCTCCTTCATGTGTGTCCTCCCATCACATGTGCGCAATTCTATACATCGCGCTTCTTGCTGATACCAATTATAGCCATACGATTGCTTGTTATTTAATACCAATCCAAACTCACGGAGATTTGCGGCGAACGGTCGGTTTCCTCGCCCGAGTGGTATTACAACGCCAATAGTTGTCTATTTCGAGCGCTACTGCCAACGGGTTCCCCACAACTCGCCAGCTATAAAAGCGTTGCGCCAGACCCGCCCAAGCGTTTCCGGCGCAACCGCGCAGTTTAGTTATTCGGCTTCCATCTCCGCTGTCACACGGCGATACATCTCGATAACCTGAGTCGTCGCCTTGGACGGATCCTGATAGTAGCGGCCATCACACGTCTCGGCCGAGACATAGCCCGTATAGCCGTGGCGCATGAGTGCCTCGAGGTCGGCACGCATATCACGCTCGCCGTCGCCCCAGGCAAGATGCGTCGTGCCACCGCCCACATCTACAAAGTGGGTGTGAACGATCTTGTCGCCCAAAACCTCAAAGTAGCCGTCGATCGTGTCGCCGGCAACTTCCATGGCGCCAAAGTCGATACAGGCCTTCAGGTTGGGACGATCGACCGCCTCGAGGATGCGCGCGACATCCTGTGCGGTGTTGACCAACACGGACTCCGACGGCTGCAGGGCCTCGAGCGCGACGCGAATACCGCGCGTATCGGCGTAGTCGCACACCGAGCGCAGCATGGCAACGCTGCGGGCCCAGGCGTCCTCAGCCGGCTCGTCCAGATAGGCCCAACCACTCGTCACCAGAATCTGCGGCACGCCCAACTCAACGGCAACGTCGATCACATTCTTAAAGTACGAGAGGATGCGTTTTTGGCCCGCCTCACCGCGCACCGCGACGTTCCACGGCTTGGGGTTGTTCTGCTCGGGGCACACGCACACGATCTTGATACCGTATTGGGCGGCAAGATCACGAATCTTATCCACCGAATCGTGCTCATGGCAATCCACATACAGGTGCATCGAGCCGGTCCACAGCTCGATATTGCGATAGCCGGCCTCACCTGCAGCCTTAAAAAACGTCTCGATGCTGTAGTAACGATGGTTGATGTTCATGAGCGAAAGCTCGGGTACGACCATAGCCCTCCCCTTTCGTACGGAGTTTTAAAAAACAGGGGGCCGCCGCAGATGCGACAAGCCCCCCAAAGATCGACGCAACCGTTAGACGCGATGGAAGCGCGATTCGAACATATTAGGCAAGCACGCCAAAGTAAGCGCCGATGATGCCCACGACCATGGTGCAGAGGATCAGGACCATCGGGTTGATCTTCTTGGAGAGCAGCCAGTAGTAGAGCCAGAAGGCGGCCATACCGAGCATACCGGGCATGATGCCGTCCAGGATGTCCTGGAGAGTTTGGGCGGAGTCGCCCTGACCAATGGCGATGGGCAACGAAGCCCAGAACATGTCCTTGCTCATGGCGCCGACGACCATAACGCCGACAATGCCGACGCAGGCCATGATCTTTTGCATCAGGCCGGTCTTCTGAGCCTCGTCGAGGAAGCCAATGCCTAGCTCATAACCCTTGATAGCGCCAAAGATACGAATCAGGAACGCCGGGATGTTGTAGACGAGCAGGAAGGCGATGGGGCCAAAGACGTTGCCGGCCTGGCACAGGCTGATGCCCACGGCAGCGGCGACGACGCGCAGGGTGGACAGGAAGAAGGAGTCACCCAGGCCGGAAAGCGGACCCATGAGGGCGGCCTTGATGTCGTTGACGCTCTCGGGCTCAACCTCGCCACGAGCGACCTTTTCTTCCATGGCCATCGCGATGCCGCCCACGAAGGGAGCGAGCTGCGGGGTGATGTTGAAGAATGCGCTGTGACGGTGCAAGGCCTCGGCGTAATCATCGGGACGGCCGGCATAGATCTTCTTGAGCATGTTGGCGACCATCAGGCAGAAGGCAATGTTCATCTGCTTGTAGTAGGTCCAGGAGAATTCCATGCCCAGGGCGCCGGTGTTCACGGCGCTCTTAATGAGGTCGGAGCGAGTAATCTGGTTCTCGGAATTAGAAGTCATCGTCCTCATCCCCTTCCACAGAAAGCTGGGACTGGGCGCCACCAAGGCCCAGCAGGTCGTACTTGTCGATGCCGATGATGATTGCGATCAGGGCGACGCCGAGGACGGGCACGTTGGCATAGGAGCACAGCAGGAAGCCCAGGAAGTAGAACGGCACGAGCTGCTTGGTAAGCACCAGACGGCCGAGCATGGCGAAGCCCATGGCAGGCAGGATGTTGGCTGCGACGCCAAAGCCATCGAGGACGAACGTCGGGATGAAGTCGAGCAGGCCCTGAACGGCGTCGGCACCCAGATAGAAGGAGACCGAGCACAGGATAAAGGCCAGGACGACAATCACGAGACCGATAATCCAGTGCATAGCGTAGATACCCTTGAGGTTACCCTTGCTGGCAAAGACGTCGGCACGGTCGACCAGAAGGGGCATACCGGCGTTGACGACGTTCTTAATGGCCAGGCACAGAGTGGCGATGGGCATCGCGAGCGCGATAGCGGCCTCGGTGCTCTGACCCAGCTGAATAGCGAAGGCGCAGGCGAGCACACCGCCAATACACTCATCGGGCGGCACGTAAGCGCCGATGGAGATTGAACCCATGAAGAGCAGCTCGAGGCTCGCACCGATGGCGAGGCCGGACTGCAGGTCCCCGAGGACTATGCCGACGAGCGGGCACAGAACGATCGGGCGGAACGCATAGAGCGTACCGAGCTGATAATCGAGCTTACCGAAGGCAGCGATAAGTCCGATGAGGATCGCTTGAACAAGCATTGTTCCTCCCTTTGATCCCTCTTGGATCCGCGCGGCGATTCCCGACTTGTCAGCGCGCCCTTTTCCATGCCGACAATCGCCCAGACAGATCCAGCTTGTACCGGTGTGCTGTTAACACCTAAACCGGTGCAAATGATTTGATACCAATTATATAGTCATGCGAAAACTATTTAATACCAATCGCTCAACGGGCGTGTACTCCCGGTGAACGGTAGATGGGGGTAACGGGTAAAGCGTTTATCCGGTACGCCCACGAATAGGGGCGGCGCCGTGCGCGCCGCCCGTAGTTCCCAATTAGAGGGCGCTTAGGGCATCGACCTTGGGGTCGTCGGCCAGAGCGCGAATCTCGACCTCGACACCGCGGCCGACGAGCTCGCGAATGTCCTCTTCCTCGGCAGCAGTCACAAAGATCTGGCGGGAGATCTTACGGGCATCGGGACGCTGCTCGTCCTTGGACTTGGTGTTGCCTAGGTTGATGGAGGTGATCTGCGGGCAGCCGTCGACAAGCTGCTTGGCCTCGGCGATGCTGGCGACGCAGATGATCATCTTGTACTTATCGGTAACACCGGAGTTGATGGCCTCGATGGCGTGCTCCATGTCCTTGATGACGAGCTTGACGTTGGCCGGCTTTCCCATCTTGAGCGTAGTCTTCCAGACGGGATCGTTGGCAACCTTGTCGCCAACGCAGAAGATGCAGTCAGAGCCCAAGCCCTGGACCCAAGAGACGGCCACCTGGCCATGAAGCAGACGATGGTCGACGCGAAGCAGTTGAATCATGATTGACCCCCAAAGGTCTCATGCCGGAAACCCGGCCCCATTAATAGCAGGCGGTGACTAGAACTCTTCCTCGTCATCCGCATCGGTCAGCAGGTCGTTGACAAACTTGACGCGCGTGTCGTCAGCCGCGAGGATCTCGCGGATAACCTGATCGGCGGGAGCCTCCTGGTCCGAAAAGAGCAGCTGGATCAGCAGCGGCAGATTCATGTTGGCAACCAGGTAGGTGTTGGGGCGCGTCTGGACGATCTTGGTGAACTCGTTGTTGACGCTGCCGCCAAACAGGTCGGTGCACACGATTATGTCGTCGGCGGGGTCGAAGGTCGCCAGGAGCTTGGCGGCCTCCTCGGCGACGTCGGTGCGGCCGTCGACAAACATCGACAGGTCGTGGACGTTATCGCGCGCGCCCGAGAGCAGCTCGGTGCTCTCTTTGATGCCGGTCGCAAAATGCGCGTGGCTGGCAAAGATGTATTGCCTCATTGCGGTTTCCCCCAAATGAAATTAGTAGTCGAACTGGTGGTAGTAGCGGCGGTACTTGAGGTTGTGCTTGGTGACCAGCTCGTAGTTGCGCGAGAGGCGGTCGGTGGTGAGCACCGACAGGATCCAGGGGGACACGATGACGCGGAAGTCGTCGTCCAGGCCCGGGATCGCGTACTCGGCGGTGTCGATGATGACGTAGTCCTCGTCGCCGGTCACGCCGCTGGTGAGGAAGGCGCGGACGCGCTCGTCGAGGGCGCGGCACTCGTCCTCTCCCATGAACAGGAACACCGGGACGCCGGGCTCGAGCAGCTCGAGCGTGCCGTGGAAGAAGTCGTGCGAGGTGATGTGGCGGATGCGCTTCCACTGCATCTCCTCGAGCAGGCACATGGAGTACAGGATGGTCTCGCCCCACAGCGCGCCCGAGCCGATGAACATGGTGTAGTCGGCCAGCGCGTACTTCCTGGCGAGCTCCTCGGCGCGCGGCTCGAAGCGCTTGCGGATGTCGAGCATGTCCTTCCAGACGTCCTTCGTCTGCTCGATGAACAGGTCGAACTTGGGGAAGCAGCCGCGGCGGTTGAGCAGGCGCAGGCCGAAGCAGTCGGCGAGGTAGTAGCCCTTCTCGCAGCCGCCGGCGCCGTGGTCGGAGGCCATCATGACGCAGTTCTCGGCGCCCACGGCCTGCCCGATCTTGCCCTCGGGGTTGGTCATGGCGAAGACGCGCACGCCCATCTCCCTCATCTTGCCGACGGCCTCGAGCACCTCGGGGGTGGTGCCGGACTCGGAGGCGGTCAGCACGACGGACCTGTCGGTCATGCGCTTGTGGCCCATGACGTTCCACTCGGCGGCGTGGATCAGGTAGACCTCGAGGTCGCGGTCGCCGAACTTGTTCATGAGGTACTCGAGCTGCATGAACTCGTCCCAGGTGCCGCCGACGCCCATCAGGAAGACGGCGTCGTAGCCCTCCTCGTGCACGCGGTCGGCCAGGGCGGTCATCTTCTTGCCGGCCTCGTAGACGTTCCTGCCGTCCTCGAGGTAGCCCTCCTGGTCGAAGTGCATGATCTCGATCTTCTCGGTCTCCTTCATTCCCGCTCCTTTCACGAGCAGTTTGAATTGTCGCACGGAATGAACGGGCTTGCCGCCCCGTCGCACCGCTTAACCTTGTGGACATCTTGGCCCCAAGCTCAACAATTCAAAGGTTCTTAATACCAGTGAACGATTACAGGTTAGCCGTTTTTAATACCGATTTTATGATTTCATCCTCCCCTC